>JBGSTX010000244.1:0-15210 GCA_041736305.1 Oligoflexus sp.
GGGGAATAGTAGGCGTTGCATGAACCGTCGGCACTGTTGGTAGCAATTTTCAGCGGGCTGTTGAGGAAGGGGACTTCGCTCCCTGACATAAACTGTCGGACGAAGCGGTTGATCCGCTGTACGGCGACAAAAGCATTCACCGATGCAAACTCATAGGACTGATTGGCAAGAATAAAGGCGTCAGGCTGGTTTTGCAGCCGAGTTAAATTAGGTGTGCTACCGTCGGCATCGACGAGGTTGGCGCGTGCTCCCGAGAGGGTTACAACCTGAGGCTGCACGCCTTGGGGCAGCCAGGCTTCAGCACCGAGTTCTAAGCTGCCTCCGCTGCTGGAAACAGTGGCAAAGGCTAGGGGATACTCTCTAGGTCCCGCATCGAGATAGCTTCTCTTAAGAGCCCTAGCCTGAACGCCTTTGCTCTGCATGTGCAAACTCAGTCGATAATGCTCAAGGACACGAAGATCGCTATGAATGAGGGTGGCAACGAAATCATCTTCATCGGCATTGTGGAGGCTAAAAACCGTAGCCAGCTCATGGGAGAAGCCTCTTCCGGAGGGAAATGGCAACCACTCCCGCTTCTTTTCCAAGACCTGGTAGTCGGCAAAAAAATCGTGGGCGAAGAGTTTCTCATCGCGCAGCGCAGGCTCGCTGTCTTGATGTGAGGAATCCAGAGATCCGCTACAGTTCGACACGACTTCACCTAGGTACCAAGCTGTTTCATCAGCGGGCTTCGAGAGAATGAGCTGAAGGATATTATCACGGACCGGTATACCTTGAATGAAACGCTGATAAGAATAGACCTGATGCCTTTCATCGATATCGCGAGGCGGGAGAGCCATCCATTCATCCTGCGAGCTGGCCTCAACCAGTTGGCCGTAAGTCGCGAGCCAGCTATGAAGTAAGCCGATAGCCTCGGGCTTCTCCAATCGGGGCATGAAGCGACTATCGTAAAGTATGCGAGCCGCCAGCTCACTCTCAGCCAGGGTTGATAGCTGAACTATCTCTGGAAATGCGCTTCGGAGTCCGAGGCTCGCACTGCTCGAAGCTTTGGAGTTAAAATAGCGGTGAGCCCGGGTCTCTAGAGGGGCTGCCGACTTGCTTTCGTCACTTTCGAACGCTTGGCCCAGCTGCCCCTGACCACAAGCTCCAAGAGGAGATATCATAGCTATCAATACGAAGCTCCGTAGAACTCGCTGCAAATAAAACTGCGACATGGGTTCCTCTATCAATCTATTGGTATGACTTCGAACTTAGAGCTTCCTAGGGATTGCCGTCCTGACCAAGCGACCGTCGGCGCATTTATACTTGGTAGTATAAGCTGCCCCTGAGCGTCGATGTTCGGTTGGTAATTCGAAGCATACTCAAGACTCTGCAGTTTTCTTACAGAGTCAGCAGATTGCGGGCCGGACTCTGATTCACCGGCTCTACCGCAGCCTGTGAAGCAGAATACACTGAGGAAGATGGCCAGAGAGAGGGTCATAGCCTTGAGGCCAGATTTGCGTCTCATTTTTTCGGTCTCCAATATTCGCTCTAACATGAGATTCTTCGGAGACGCCATTAGGAGTTTTTACTAGAGGCAAATTTGCTGATAAAAACCATAGCGTTAAAGCAATTATTAATAGGTCGAAAGAATTGCTCTTGGCGCGAGCCGGCGCATTTCCCGCCGCTGTACAGAGGAGCGAACTATCGACGATCTCACGCTTATTCTCCTGAATTATGCGAGAGACTCTGATGATGGCTTAAGACTTCTTTTTTGATGCATCGAACAAATTCCAATGCACTCAGGATGAAAGCCTCGATGATGCAGCTCTAATTCAAGTTTTTTTGCACCTAGCCGATAGCTTTTCTACCGTTGGGATTAGAGGAGATATGCGCATGCATCGTTTAATAATTTTTTTGTTTTTTTGTTCGTGGATACTAGAGACCAAGCTCATGGCAGACGAATACGCGGCGAAGGACCGCATCGCGCGGAGTTCACGCAGACGTTCACGCAGCGAGAACTTTGGCGAAACTAAACGAAGCGATCGGAAGTCGGACCCAAAGAAAGATGCCTATTTCAAATTCCTGCCCTTCGGTGGAGCGCATTTTCTGCAAGGGAAAAACTATATGGGAACAGCTCTCGCCGCCGGGCAGGCTGGTTCGCTTCTTCTCTACTATGATCGCCTGCAGCAAGTGAGAACGGCGAATGACGACGTCGCCTCGGTGATGAACAACAACAAATCCCCAGCCGATCCCAGCACCTTCCAGTATCTCGATACCAACGAAAAATATGTCTTGAAGGCTCAAAAAGAGGCACAGCTTTTTCTATTCAGTTTTATCGGGCTTTATACTTTTGGGGTGGTCGATGCGGTATTTGACCCCTTTGCCGCTTATACTTCTAGCAAGAAAAAGAAGAAAAAGCCGCTCGATTTTGATAGTCCGAAGAGACGAGATATCGACGCTGACTTTGATGACGAGCCTGGCTTTACCCAGCGAGAGCCGATAGAGACTGAAACCAAGCTTAGTTTCATGGTTTGGCAGAATCAGCAGCAGGCAGTGTATGGGTTCACGCTTAAAGCAGAGCTATGAAGGGTGGGCGAGGCCTGCTCTACAGGCGGAGCGGCCCCTTGTTCGAATTAATGGGCGGAATAATCACCAGCATGGCGAACAAGAACTACAGCCGTTCCAGGACCACCCTTATCACGCATTTTTTGGCCGATCTCACTGGCTAACTGATCATCAGCGCTTTTCACAGCACCTTCGCCTTTGACTTTAGCCTGTTCGCTGTTGAAGGCCTTAGAAATCCAACTCGGATGCTCGGCCATGCTGTAAGTATCTACCTTCGTGATACCAAGACTAGTCAGCGCCTTTTTGATTCCTTCAGCGCGCTGATCAGCAAGTTTGCGATCAGCTTCGCTCAGCTTCTCACCTTTTCCAGCCGGATATTCCTTGTCGGCCCAAGTGGCGACGATAACTCGCTCGATAGCCCCTTGGCCTTTGTTAGCTTCGAGCAGAGTTTTCAACTCGTCGATTTCAGACTGCTCTAATGTAGCGCTGCTGTTTTTGAAATTGACAGTCACATGCTTTTTGTCGAGCAGCTCGAAGACTTTAGTTTTAGCGTCTTGTACGACCTTGCCTACTGTCGTCGTCGCGTCAGCAGCCAGTAGATTAGCCGTGACAGAGATAGGTGCCAGGGTCATCGAAATTAGGGCCAAAACGTGTCGAGTTTTCATAAAGCATTCTCCTTGAAAGTCTTGCGACATACCAAGTCCAGGAGAGCAGGATTCGTGCCAGCTATTTCCGCCTGTAATGTCCTTCTACAAACCCCTTTATGACTTATTGACTTGTAGCTTGAGGCCTACAGGCTGGCTCGCACTGTGGACACAAGTCACTATGGAAGAAATTCGCGGGTTATATTACGGACGCCCTCTTGGAGGATAAGGATATCATCTTCGATACGAATTCCACCGCAGGGCATGAGTCGGTCGATCAATCCCCAGTTAAACTGACTAGAGTGCTCAGATCCTCGAAAAGGATCTAGCAGCATCTTAATGAAGTAAACGCCCGGCTCGATCGTCACATAATTGCCAGGCTCGAGGGGCCTTAGATTACGAAGGCGAGGAAAGCGCGGGTCAGGTTCTCCTAAAGTGCCGCTGCGATCGATTTGGCGTCCGGCGACATCGTGAACAAAAATGCCGAGGCTGTGTCCGAGCCCGTGCGGAAAAAATGCAGCGGTATAGCCATCACGAACTGCCTTCTCTCTATCGCAGTTGATGAGAATGTGGTGCTCGATCAGAAGCTCGGCGATCCGCTCGTGAGCGTTAAAGTGCAAATCGTTCATTTTCGTGCCAGGCTTGATAGAAGCGCAGATATCCTGCTGCATGACTCCCATATCAGCCAGCAGAGCTCGAAATTCCTCAGGTGCTTCCTCAGCCGCATAGGTCCGCGTGATGTCGGATGCATAGCCCCGAGCCTGAGCTCCGGCGTCGATCAGTAGCACGCGCCCGTTATGAACATCGTCGCGCTTAGCCGAATAGTGGAGATAAGCGGCCTTTTCGTTAAGGCAGACTATACTTTCATAGGGAAGATCTTGATCGCGGGAGCGTGTGGCATTGAGATAGGCAAAATGAATATCGAGTTCACTGCCGCCTTGATGAAAGGCGCGTTCCGCTGCTTTATGACCCTTGGCGGCCAGGCGGGTAGCATCCGTCAGGCAATGCTGCTCATACTCGGTTTTAGTCAAGCGGTTCCAGTCGAGCCGGGCGATGAGGCCAGGCACCTCAGTCAAAAGCCCGGCGGCCTGGGCCTTCGAGGATTCGGGTCCATGATAGGCGAGACGTCGCGCCGAAGCCGACGGCAGAACTTTCCACATCTCTCCGCTGCTAGTAAATACTTCGATGGTAAAACTATCGGTCCAGAAATCCGCTTCCAGTGGTTTTACTTCGTACCAGAAGTCCGCTGGCTGATAGACCCGTAGACGAGGCTTTTGCGAAGGGAGAATGATGAGCAGATGATGCGCACCTTCGAGCGGACACCAGTGACGAAAGTGATGGTTCGTGCGAAAGATGATGTCCTGGTCATCCTCAAAGTAGACCTGAGGTGATCCTGCACCTATGACTAAACCGTCCAGCTGCAACTCAGTGAGCATCTCTTCCGCGCGTGCTTGCAAGCTGCGGACGTGATCTTGAAAAATTTGGCGTAAACTCATGTAAGCTCCTCTCAATGAACAGCTGCGCGATGCGGTACTGCGAGCATGATGGCAGCTTCGGCATCGAGCAAAGCTTCAAATCTGTCCGCCAGCGTCTTCTCATCGAAATAAAGCCGTGCGATACGGACGAAAATCATGTAGTGGCCCGCTTCTTCACGTGCAAGCCGGCTGTAGAATTCTTTCAGTTCAGGATCACTGAGGCTATCCGCAATGAGGCCAAAGCGCTCACAACCGCGAGCTTCAATAATAGATGAGATGAGCAGCTTATCCAAAAAATGCTCTTCACGGCCGTGTCTCACAAGTCGAAGTAGTGCGCTCACATAAGGATCTTTTTCATCGGCAGCCAGAGCTACACCACGCTTTTGCATGAGGCGGAAAACCTCATGAAAATGGGTCAGTTCTTCCTTAGCGAGACATATCATGGGCTCAAGGAGCGGCTCGCGATCGGGATACCTGGCGACAAGCGACATCGCAAGTGCCGAGGCTTTTCTTTCACAAGCGGCATGATCCTGAAGGAATTGATCGAAAGAGCCGTGCACGGCGTCAAGCCAAGCTTTAGGGCTTACTTCGCGCAAAGGAAGCTTGCCGAGGACTGCATGAAAGGTCGTCACTTTGAAGATTCCTCTTTTTTTTCTCTGTCCACTGCTAGCTATACATTGCGGTGAGCTGACGGGCAATCAAAGGCTCAACGAGAGAATGAGCAGCCTTTGCATGCATATTTGACCATATTTACTGGCCTATCATTGGTGACTTAAAGCTCTGACCCTTAATCGGGCTCAACAAGTCCGAAAACTAGGCCGACATAAGTTAAGAATTTAGGGGGGAGAAGTTAAAATGAGTGCCCCGATCAAAACTTGCAAAAACTGCGGTAGGGAGTTTATGAACTCCCAAGACTTCCTGGCAAACACGTCCAGATGGCGCATATGTGATCAGGGTCATCTTTGGTTCAATTGTCAGTGTTTGTCGACAGGCATGATCATAAAAGGGCGCTTCGACTGGTATGATCCAAATTCTCGCTTGAGTGATCCAGCCATATCTGTATTTAATCGGCTGCCACAGATGAGTGTAATTCCCCATATTCCGACCTACGTGATGGAACTCCAGTCGATGGTCGAAGATAAGAACAATACTTCTGTGCAATTAGCTTCTGTTACTAAGCGGGATCCCGTCCTCGCTGCTCAAATTTTGAAGGTAGCCAATTCTTTTGCTCTGGACACGCCTATCAAATCTCTGGCCCATGCAATTTCCTTCATGGGAATTGAAAAGTTCAAAGACATTATTCTAGTTGCCGCGATAAGTTCCATCTCACTTAAGACCAAAGTCTTCAAACCAGAAAGATTCTGGGAACATTCACTCCTCATTGGCCGCTGCGCGGAATATCTGGCGAAGTATATTGGCCCGTCCTTCAGCGCAGATCATGCCTATATAGCTGGGAGCACCTGCAATATTGGCAAAATAGTCATGGCTCTCTGTATGCCAGATCTGGCCGATCGCATTGCTGCAGACCTTGAAGACGTGCGGATACTCGGGAGATGGGATCAGGCTGAAGGTCGCCATGGGGGTCATCAGCACACAGTCATGGGCGAGATTGGAGCGATGTTTTGGGGTTTACCCGAATCGATATGCGATGTTATTTCTCTTCACCACCGCATGCCTCCGGCACAAGTGACGAAAAATCCCGAGCTTTATGAAATAATCGGGCTAGCGAATCAGATAGCCCACTGGGTCTCATTACAACCCCATCAGATGAATCAGAGCCTCTTCAAAGCTCTCTGCATGCGCCTTCAACTCAGCCAGAAGCAGGCCGAAGGCATTATCGATGAAATGCTGCGACTACGTGTAACAGCTGCCTGATGTCTTAGCGACCCGGTCCCCGCGTCTTAGTCGGTAAACCCGGCGGTACAAAGCCTTGAGCGATCAAGCGATCTCCCGCAGATTTGAGATTCCGCGAAGTCACCAGCAGATCAAAAAGCTGGTCGCAGATATCGTCGAAACCATCCTGAGACATCACAAAACCAAACTTCGAGGGCTGTACTGCGTTCATGATGATTTCACTGATTGCCGAACGGGTCGCTACTTCAAAAGCTCCAGCCATGCTCTTGTTTCCCTGCGCTAGTGTTTCAGTTCCATATTCCCACAGCCCTCCACAGAAGTATTTGCCCAGCAAGTGGCTGCAAGAACATAAGATTATGATATTTATGACTTATTTAGGATGTATCAAGTTTTCTAGCTGGCTACCGAAACAGAGGAAGAGGAGGGATAACATGAGGTGGTTTGCCAACATCGCCGTTCTAATCGCCTGCTATCTTTGGCTGCATCTGAGCCTCATAGGCTAAAAGCCCGCAGGCTGCTGCGGGCTTTTAATTTTCTAAACTAGAATTTTTTCCTCTTAATGGTCCCCGTGCAAAGCCTCAGCAAGTAGCGGATCAGCTACTGGCAACATAGGGAAGCGCTTTGCGAACCAGAGAAAAGTACCTAAGAACAGTCCGAGCATTCCCAGGAACAGACCTATTTCTACAAAGGGCAGCGGCTTTAAGAAAGTTTCTGGGCTTACCACTTCAGGCATAACAAGAATGAGATAAGTGAACCATTGCCCGAGGAGAATAATACCGGCGAGAGGGATCGTGATGTAAGAAGTCCACTTTGCAGCTTTGAAAATCAAGCTGTAGAGAGGAATGACAAAGGCTAAAACCGGAACTGCAGAGACGAAGAAGAGCCAAGGACCGTGCAGGCGGTGAATAAAGTATTCGGTCTCTTCCGGGACGTTACCGTACCAGTAAGTTAAAATGTGGGCAAAGGTCAGATACCCGAAAAATACAGTAAATCCGTGCATCAGCTTACCGACATCATGGAACTGCTTGCGTTTGATATAGGGGCCGATGGCAGTTTTGCGAAGAGCAAACATGGTGATCAAGAGCGTGGCCATCAAAGTCTGCATCATAACCGCAAACTGCCAGCCACCCCAAAGAGTCGAAAACCAGAGAGGCGAGAGCGACATCGTCACGTCAAAGCAGAAGAAAGTGAAACCTACCCCGAAAATAATCAGAACCGGCGCGCTCCAAAACTTAGACTTAACGCGCACTTCTTCGCCAGCAGCTTCTGCCTCTTCATGGCGGCCTTCCATCCAGAGCTTGTCGCGGCCAAGCGAAAGTTTCAATTGCCAGAAAACGACTGCCGTCATGATCAGTAAGAGGAAAATCACCCGGAAGTACATCAGCCCGGGTTTCAGCCACATGTTCTTTCCCCAGAAATGATCGAGCATCGCCGGGTTTGCAATCCACTTGTAAACCTTGCCCGCACCTCCGATATCGAGTGCGATCGCTACAATAAAGACGGTAAAAAGCAGAGCCCCAACGGGCACGAAAGCACCAAAACCTTCTTGCAGACGACGAATTGGTCGACCCCAGCTTGCTCCTATCACATCCTGCATAGCTGCGAGAGCCATGGCTCCAAGGCCGATGCTGAAAAAGAAGAAGAGATTGAAGAGATACGCTCCCCACACGCGGGTTCCTTGTCCCATGACAAAGCCACCAGCCATGGCACCTACACCGACTACTATTCCGACCAGACTGGCTATTTGCAAAGTCGGGGAGTTTAAATAAAGAGATCTCTTATCAGCAAAAAAGTCGTTCGTACTCATTCTAGCTACCCCTTTTATGGCTGTGTTTGAGGCGCTTGCCCCGGTTGGCCCTGCTGTCCGCTCGGTGGAGGAGCTGCTCCGTCCGTCCCTTGTAGGGTTCGGAGGTAAGAGATGATCCACCAGCGTTCATGCGGCGAGGTAGCATGACCGTAAGCTGGCATATTGCCGCCACCAAGAGAAATCTGCGCAAAATAGAATCCATCCTTGCGCGCTCGGTAGGCCGCCGTTGTCAGGTCGGGAACCGGAAGCGGATAGGCGGCTCCAAGCGTGCCCTTACCTTTTGCATCGGCTCCGTGACATAGAGTGCAGTAGGTATCATAGAGCTTTTTGCCCTGGACCATGAAATCCGGTCCACCAGGAGCACTGCCCTCGGCAAAAGGATTTCGAAGTTCAGATTCAGCCACAGCCCTATCTTCTGGATAAAGAATGGCATTGACTGTGATGCTGTGGTCGGGAGGATTGAGATAGCTTTCCTGAGCTTTAACGGCCGGTGAATCAGCCATGTCGGGCATGTACTGCAACTTGGTCGTATTGCGCCCTTCTTCACGGCAAGCGCTGAGGCCGAGGAAGCTTCCAAGTAAAAGCCAGAGGGGCATCGCTTTCGATTTCATGTTGACTCCCTTACACCGACTCGATGAGGCGGATTTCTTCGGCTCCGCATTGCTTCAAGAGATTCGCCTGTTCTCCGTCGAGCGTGGCGTTTGGCACGAAAATGCCAAAGCGATCGTCGGTGAAGCGCGGATCTAGGATTCGCTGCTTGGGGTTCGGCAAGCGGCCCATGACCAGCATGCCGAGGATGGTCATCAGACCACCAAAAAGAATAGTCAGCTCGAAGCCCACGATAAAGTACGCAGGCAGCGAGTAAAGGCCCGCCAGCTTCCCACCAACAACGAGAGGCCAGTCGTAGTCTATCCAAAGCGCTAGGGTAAACCCTGTTATGGTACCCGTCAAAGCTCCTGCGAGAGTAAAATAACGCACAGGGCTCGGCGGGTAGTCGGCTGCTTCTTCGATTTCGTGATAAGAGGTCGGACTAAAGACCTCGTGATCATCGAAATCGCTGCGACCTTTAATCTTCTTCATGGCGTCCGTCAGCTGATCCAGATAACGGTAGACGGCCAGAACTCCACCAGGTCTTCTTTTCATCTTAGGGCCACCTCTATCAATGCTTCTTGCTCAAAGGTTTGGGCATAATAAGTTTCAATTCGGACATCGAGACTATCGGGAAGAACCTACAGAAGATGAGGAACCAAAACGAAAACCAACCAAAGCTTCCGACGGTTAGACCGATATCTCCCCATGTAGGCTGAAAGTGGCCCCATGAACCGGGAAGAAAATCTTCGGCAAGTGAAGAAACGATGATGTTGTAACGTTCGAACCACATCCCGACATTGATGAGGACCGCTACGACGAGGGAGACGGCTACGTTATTCCGCATAGCTTTCGACCACCAGATCATAGGGAAAATGCAGTTACAGAACACCATGACCCAGAAGTAAAAGGCGTATGGTCCTATTGCCCGCTTCTCGAAAACGCCCCATTCGTAGGCATTGCCTGAGTACCAGGCGACGAAGAATTCAACGGCGTAGGCATAGAAGACGATAGTCGAGGTTAGGAGCGTGAGTTTGATACAGGCTTCAAGATGTTCAGGTCGAATAAATTCTTCCATCCGAAACATCTTACGCACGGGGATAAGCAGGGTATAAACCATGGCGCAACCAGACAAAATCGCACCGGCAACGAAGTAGGGAGGGAAGATTGTGGTGTGCCAGCCAGGCTGGATGGACATCGCAAAGTCCCACGAAACAATAGAGTGAACAGAGAGTACGAGGGGTGTCGCCAGGGCAGCGAGGAATCCATAACCGGCTTCGTAGTGATGCCACTGCTTAGCCGTTCCACGCCAACCAAAACACATCACGCCGTAAACGAGACGCTTGAGGCCCTTGACCCGGTCGCGAATCGAAGCCAAGTCGGGGACAAGGCCCATGTACCAGAAAAGAAGTGAAATGGTCAGATAAGTCGAGATCGCAAAAAGGTCCCAGACCAGGGGCGAACGAAAGTTCGGCCAGATGTTGTTAGTATTCGGTAGCGGCGGGAACCAGTAGAGCGCAAGCCAAAGACGACCGACGTGGATGAGGGGAAAAAGACCGGCAGTGATAACGGCAAAAACCGTCATGGCCTCTGCACTGCGGTTGACGGTATTCCGCCACTTCGCACGAAAGAGGAAAAGAATCGCCGAGATGAGAGTTCCGGCGTGACCGATACCGACCCAAAAAACAAAGTCGGTAATCAAAACCCCCCAGTAGACAGGACTTGTCTTACCTGTGATACCGATACCGACCGAGATTTCCCAAGCCCAAGTACTTGCCCCAATGATCACGCAGATAATACTGGCGATCCAAGCCGCATAAAACATCGGATGCGGCTTGCCCAGGTTAGACAATATGCCATCATTCACATCCGAGATGGTCTTATTCCACTTCACTTCCTCGCTCATCCACTCGCTCCGCTTTTTCTGAGGTAAACGTCTCGCCGACGCTAACTTTTAAGTTTAAGGATGCCCGCCTGCTGGGCCAGGAGCCCCGGACCTATCGTGGCCATCCCCAGCCGCGATACCTTCACTTCCATCGTGCAGAACCTTAGCAATGTAGTTCACATTGGGCAGAGTCTTGAGTCCGTACTCGCCGAGCTCAGGCTTACCGTTGAGGAGCAGATAAGCGCGATAGTCTTTTCTGTTCTTCGCGACCCGGCTGTTGGGATCGAGTAGATTTCCGAAAGTGATCGCATCGCTGGGACATGCCACCTGGCAAGCGGTCCGAATCTCACCGTCAAAGACGAGTCGACCCTGCTGCTTGGCATTGTGTTTGCCTTCGCGGATCCGCTGTACGCAAAGCGTACATTTTTCCATGATTCCCCGGGTCCGTACGGTTACATCAGGGTTCAGTGCACGAGGGTTGCGGTCGATAGGACGATCGCCCATGACGTTCCACTTGTGGGTGAACCAGTTGAAGCGCCGAATCTTATAAGGGCAGGCGTTGGCACAGTAGCGAGTTCCCACGCAGCGGTTGTAGGTCTGGACGTTGAGACCTTCTTGATCGTGGGTCGTCGCGTATACCGGACAAACAGCTTCGCAGGGTGCGTGATTGCAGTGCTGGCAAGGGACAGGCTGATAACTGACTTCTGGGTTATCAACGGGTCCACTGAAGTAGCGGTCGACGCGTATCCAATGCATTTCACGACCGATGAGAACTTGCTCGCGACCGATCTGCGGCACGTTGTTTTCAAGGTCGCAGGCAACGGTACAGGCGCCGCAACCGGTGCAACGCTCGAGATCGATCGACATCCCCCAGCGGTACTCAGTACTCGCCTTCCAGTCAGGGAATAGATAGGAGTTTGGACTCCTCAAATCGCCTTCTTTAGGTGCTAGCGAAGGATAAAGGTCTGGCACATCGTCGAGGTCTTTCTCTTTTCTAACGTTGGCGACAGCCACAGCTAAAGGATAGACCGGCATGATATCGCGACGATTAGCGATATCGTTGTGCTTCTGCATCGCGGCGAGGCGGTAGCGCCGTCCTGTCTTGATGATTTCAACTGTTTGTCCTGAGGTGACTGGGTCACCGCTCAGAGGATCGACTTCGGCAACCAGAGCCACCAAAGGATCGACACCGACTCCATCGGTGATTCGTGAAAGACCTTGTTTCTGCCCTCGCCCGCGCGGGACGGCGACAGTGTCGTAATGAAGCCCTGGCAGCGGGTAAATAGAAGCTTCGAAACTCCCGCCCGGACCTTTGACGACGACGAGATCGTTATATTTCACGCCGAGTTCACGAGCCTTATTCGGATTGATCGCAACCCAGGTATCCCAGGTGATGGTGGTCAGACCATCGCCAGCTTCCTGGAGAACAGGACGATCGGCTCCGTATCCGTCGCGCAACTTACTGTCGAGGTGAGCGATCAGACGCATGCCACTCTTCAAGGGTAGAGGCTGAAAGCGTTCAGCCACCGTCCCAAAAGCAGGCATATCGCGCTTGCTCAGCTGGGAAACAAAAAAGCCTTTGCGCTGGATAGCTTTGAAAAAAGTTTCGAAGTCCTTGTTGATGCCGGACTCTTTATAAACAAGCTTCCACTTGTCCCGCAGGTAGCTTCGATAGTCTTCAAAACCCATCGGCTTACCCATCTTCGCTGCGGCCCAGAGAAGGATATCTTCGGGCTGCCGGCTGTTGGCTACTGGACGAACCGTCGGCTGTTGGAGGGACCAGAATCCTGCCACCAGCTCTTCGTCGCCCCATGCCTCGAGAGGATTGTGGGTATTCAGAGCGAACTCAGCGTAGGTATCGGTAGCGCAGGGCATGCTCTGCATGGAGATGATACTGCGGCCTTTGAGAATATCGGCGATGCCGCTGGATGCGGGCATAGTGAACGCTGGATCGACATTGACTACGAAAAGTACATCATAGGTCTTTCCCTCATTCAAGAAGCGTGCGATGTCACCGGCGCGACCAGGACTCTTAAACCAGCCCTGATCGAAGAATTGCAGACGTTCTGCATAGGCACCGACCAGGACGTTGGCCATAATACCGGCAAGCTGAACCAGAGTTCCGTTGGGAGAAATGGCACCCGATTCACCGACCTGGACCAGCGACTTGCGGCTGAGCAGTTCGCCGGCAAGCTTATTGAGCAAATCATCGGAAAGCTTAAGCCGCTGCTTCGTGCTGTCGATCAAACTACGCTGTGCGTCGACTACGGCTCTTATATTGGCTTTTTCTGCCGCGGTACCCTTGGCTTCACTGCGCTTCAAGAGGCTATCGACCACAGCTAGAGTCACGGCCAGCTCATCGCCAGGTCCTATGACGTGCCGCTCGTCGGCTTTGCCGCCCGTCAGCGTGAGACGCGATTCGAATTGAACGAAGCGCCCTTTGGCGCCATTGCGGAAGGTATGACCTACCGACCAACTCTTCTGTTCGAAAATAGGGGCAACGCCCTCATCTAAGAATTCAGCGCCAACGCCGAGAATGAGCTTGGTGCGACGCATGTCGGTGCGTGGAATCCCGTCTATGCCGAAGGCTAGACGATGAGCTTCAGAAATCGCGTTGTAGATACCATTGGTTTCGTAGAGATAGAGATTATCTTCGGACTGACCTATGTTTTTCAGAAAGTCTTTATAGAACTGAACTCCGTGGCCAGTCGTTCCCTTAACAAGAAAACCGACTTTTTTTGCATCCTTTAAACGGACGCCGAGACGATCATAGACCTCGTCCCAGTTAGCATCCCCACGCCGATTAGTCCCGTATTGAATTTGCGGGGCGACGCGGCGATCTGGATGGAAGAGTGCCTGCAACTCCGACATCGCCATAATAGAAGGGCTTCCCTGACTGAGCGGATGCTCGGGGTTTCCTTCAACAAAAACGGGCCGACCTTCACGCGTTTTAACGACAACGCCGACGCGATCGATAGTAGTTGCATAGTAGTTTGCAACACCTGGTACGAAGTCCTTCGGTTGCTCGACGTAGGGCACGGCCTTTTCAACAGGACGATAGACACAGGCCGTCGAGGCGAGTGCAGCACTCACACTGAAGAGGCGCATGAAATCGCGACGATCCACAGGGAGTTTTTTAGCTGCGCTGGCGTCTTGAATCTCCTGACTTTCCGCCAGTTCGGGGATCACCTCTTCGATATTCTTATACAGCGGTCCCGGTACAAATTCCTTGGCTGGCGATTCGAAAGGCTGATCGTTCGTGACAAAGACTTCTCGCTGGTCCTCGAGTCCACGAAGATCGCTATCGATACTCCTCATCTAACTACTCCCTATAGAGAACGAGGCTCGCGGGGCCTCGAGGTCATCAACTGTTTACTAGTAGTGGCAGGTCACGCAGGAAATCGGCGCCTGATTCGCTTGGTGACACTCGATACACCAGCCCATCTGCATAGACTTTGCCTGAGACACTGTTGTCATCTGACTTACGTCACCATGACACTCTGAGCAGTCGACACCTTTCTGTACATGAGGACGATGCGTAAAGCGCACGAAATCAGGAAGGTCGTGAACCTTCGTCCAAACTACAGGTTCTTTCGCCTTCCACTTGGAATTGAGGTACTGAATTGCCTCCTTATCCGTCTGTGCATACTGATGGCAGCCCATGCAGGTATTGAGAGGAGGAATGCCGGCCGAACTCGAGCGGCGCGCTGCGGAGTGACAGTATTCGCAATTCATCTGCAATTTTTGAACGTGGATGTTGTGCGGAAATTCAATGGGCTGGTCGGGATGGTAGCCGACATTGTCGACCGTGTCGCCAGGCGTCCACCAGTTAGTCCAAAATTTTTGACCTCGGCCGCAACCGCTTTGGAACAGAAGCGCCATGAGCATGATCAACCTTGCCAGGTGTGAAAAAGACTTACTCACAGTAGCCAACGACAGCCTCCTTAAGGATAGAACATTATCGACGGAAACTCGCTCACGTGTCAGCAAGGCTCACAAGCTAAGCTTTCAAGAAGCTCCTGACCCACGCTTTGTCCCTTAAACGAAAAGGCCGTAAACGCCACATCTCCCCTCGTTTTGAATGGGGACGGGATCGTCACGCCTCGTTTACGGGCACCTCGCTAGCTTCGTTTCAAGGTACGCATGCTCAACGCCGACGCATAGGATGGCGCTCTTCGTGTGACCGAAGTTATTATCATAATTTAAGCGCAGCGCCAATCAATTTGTACCTATATTACAGCCTACAGCCTGTCTCAAAAATATTGAATGCTTAGCATTCAATATTTTTGAATACATCCCCGCTCACGGGGTTTGGTCCGTGTTATACACCTCAGTTCCTATCTCACGATAGTCTTCGAGGGAATTCACCCGAGAGGGCACGTTAATGTCCTCTCGGGGTATCACGATTACAAA
>JBGSTX010000256.1:0-4748 GCA_041736305.1 Oligoflexus sp.
GAAAGCAACGTGGCATTGAAGCACTGCATTGTGCCTCAGGTTAGAGAGGGAGGAGAAGCTCAGCTGTCCGAGCTTCGATCGCCATTTGTCCGTCATGGATAGATTTAGCGATGTTCTATAGGACGGCATAAGTAAGCTCACATAGATGCCATGCTCATCAGGTTCGTAGGCAATCTGGCCCAGGCTTGACTCATGGACACAGGCGATGTCCTGACCTGTGGCCGTAAACATAGCGGCTACTATATTGGCGGTGTTAGCGTTGCAGGCTACGGTCCCATTTAGAAAGAAATTGGGCAAATCACAGAGGTAAGCCTGGAGGAAGTCACGACTCGAGACGCGCATGATCTCCTGGAGATGCTGCTCAGAAATCCAGGCTTCGGCGACCACCCGAGTTCCACGTCCTTGAGAAAAGTTAGTCAGACTCATCTTTTTGTCGCCGCTGTAACCGCCCTCGATTGAGTAGCGGAGTAAGTGAATATCCATATTCCTGGCGTTTTCGACGAGCCACTGGCAGCATTCCCAGGTGGCAATTGTGGTCATATTCTGGCCTGCTGCATCACTCGTCGTGTAGAAAAACTCCAGAGAGAGGCTGCGGCCATGAATGATCGGCTCAATGCGGAGCAGTTTCGCGTGAATCTCAGTAATTCGGCTCTTGAGCAGCTCGAAATTCTCGCTGACCCAAGCCGCCAGCCGCACGGCTTCCTGAGTACTGCGGCAGGTAAAGGACGGGGCCCTGGTCATCTGGGAGCTGAGATACGTAGTCTTAACGCCGCCGCAGGCATTGAGCAGTTTTGCGCCGCGACAAGCTGAAGCTACAAGGGCCCCTTCAGAAGTCGCAAGAGGTGCCACAACCGAACCCTGCACAAAATCACCGGTGAAGTAAAGAGGGCCGGCTAAACCGATCGGGATCTCGACCGAGCCGATGAAATTTTCGATATTTCCCCGTAATTTTTCACTCTGCAGCAAGGTCTTGGCGATTTCTTGAAGTTCAAAGCCCAAAAACCTGTTCACTGATTCCACGCGTGTCTGCCGTGCTTCTTCACTCCAGTTGTCTTTATTCTTCAAGGCATGGAAGACTTCCCAGTCTCTTTGAATAGCGGCCTGAATTTCTTTGCTGTTTTTGAAAGGTATCATAATTTCCCTCAGTCTATTGGTGCTAAGGTTTGGTGCCTGGCACTGCAAAATCCATTAAATATGCTGATGTGATGCAGATCAAAGCAGTGGGCAAATTTACGATCGTGAAAGACAGTGAGACCCAAGGCTCTGGGACTTCAATATTCTCGCTGCCTCGGTAAAAATGCGCGGGAGTCCCGCGACGAGTGGCTGCTCGCTATTGATGCGGCAAAGCGGAAGTCCTGCAAAACTCCAATCGCCAAGCCTCTTCTGTTCAGCGAAAAGCTCGGGACGAGCCTCTGAGAGCGAGCTGGCTTGCTCCTGGCGGCGTTTGGCTATCCTTCGCACTGCCTCAGCATCAGAGCACTCACAGAGAAGGACGAGGAAGGGCTGTCCCTCTCGGCGTAGGGCAGCAATCACAAGATCGCGATGCGTGGGTTCGCCGAAGGAAGCATCAAGAATGACGGTCATTCCGCTTTTGATGTAGAAGAGAGCTCGCTCAGCCATATACGCATAAATTTGCTCTCGCAGCTCTGGAGTATAATGTCCCTGACCGTAAGCTTCCTCTCGCGAACTCTTGCCCAAAAGCTCGCGACGCAGAGCGTCACTCTCAAGATGCACTGCGCCCAGCTCCTTTTTCAAAGCCAGGGCCAGAGTGCTCTTGCCCGAGCCCATAGCTCCGGCCACGAGGAAGATGAATGGCACGATGGAGGAAGCAAGGCGCGAGTTGGCGAGGTCTTGATAGACCTGAGCTCTGCTGATAGCTGAAGCTCTTGCTTCGCCGGCAAGCTGTTGCGCTTTAATAAGGTTGACCTTGGCTCGTACGAGCGCGCGATGGGACTCATAGAAGGCGAGAAGACCGGGCTCGGCCGTAGCTTGGAGGGCCGCCAGCACGCGGGCTCTAATCGCGGCACCGAGCTCCGAATAGCCTAGAACAGCACACTCGCAGGCCAGGAAACTCAGCTCATCAGCGATATCCAGCACCCGAAAATCCCTGTTGAACTCGATGCCGTCTATCAAGGAAACCTGCTCTTCGAGGACGATGTGCTCGGGCCTCAGGTCGCCATGACCCTCGATGATGCAGCCGGTGCGGACCCGGTTAAAGAAATCTTCGCGATATATTCTCAAGAAGAGCGCCTGCTGTGAAGCAAGCGCCAGCCAGGGGAGGGGATCAAGAGATAGCTGCAGACTCAGTTCGTAAAGACTGCTGCGATTCTCCGCCACCAGACCGTCCATGCGGTTCCAGTAAGTCTCGGCCTCTAAGTTCGCCTCTGGTGCCGCTGCATAGCAGCGTTGCAGATGGGCGATCAGTTGCTCCTGCTCGGCCCTGCTCAAACTCTGTTCTTTGAGCTTCTGCTCCATGAGGCAGTGATCTGGAATGCGACGCATACGGACGAGATATTCCACCACCGGTCCCGACCCGTTCCAGGCCAAGCCCGCGGCTTCGCGGGTGATTGCCACCACGTCGCGGTATATGCCATAAGAAAAGCGCTGGTTCAACTCAAGTTCGGCCATGCAAGCTTGGTGGCGGGCTTCGAGGCTGCCGTAGTCAAGAAAGGGTAGTTTCAGCGGCTTTTTTAACTTATAAGCCTCGTGCTCAGTAAGAAAGACTTGGGAAATATGGGTCTCCCGCAGCTGGATCTGAGCACTGCCTTCAGGATAAGAGGCAGGGGTTTGCAAAAAACTCTGAAGGTCCTGTGAATGGCTCATACATATTCCAGCTTAGGGGGCTTGGCGGATCAATGGCGTCTGGCAGACCTCGTGCCGGGTCGTGTCGAGCTAGCCGAGAGGTCCTGGAAAATTCCTACAGCCTTTGGAGAAGAAGTGAAAGACCGGCAGTGGAACCTAGGCAATAATATGGGCCTAGCTTGATGTTTTAACCATTATGGAGAGACATAGTTGTGTTGAGCTCGGATTGCACCCACTGTTTTGGACTTTGCTGGGTTGCACCAGCATTTGCACGCTCGTCCGATTTCGCGATCGACAAGCGCGCTGGCCAAGCCTGTGGCAACTTAAAGGCAGATTTTCAATGTGCGGTTCATGGAGACCTGGTTCGTCGGGGATTTCCAGGCTGTGTCGCTTTCGATTGTCTCGGTGCCGGACAAAAAGTTGCGCAGGTAACTTTCAAGGGGCAGAGCTGGGCTCAGGATTGTTAGGCTCCGCATCTTCCTTTGGGTACCCCCTGCCCTGGGCCTGGTCTTAATTGGCGAAACCGCTCTCAGGGGTTACTACCTCGACCTTTTCGCCCTCTTGCATATCGACCTGCTTTTTGATCCTTATCTCTTCGGCTTTGCAGCTTGTTGACCATTCCGGTAGCGGTATTTGGACTCTGCTTTAAATCCTTCAAAGATAAGCGTCGCGAAGTTTTGTTCATCGCGTGCTTTTGGGAGGGGGTACAGGCGAAGAAATGTCAAGAATCGGGAGTCATTCGCATAAAGGGGAGCCTCCAAAGTGGATTTTAGCGGTTTTCTGCCTGAAACAACATTAATTGTGATCCTGGCCATGGTAAATGGTCTCCTGTGCCTTTTTCCTGAGGATTATCAAACCCTGAGTGGCTTTCTGATGGATGAGCTTGGCCATATCCCTAAGGCCGGGGAGAAACTGCTGTGGTAGGATGGTGGTTTGAAGTTGTTGAATGGATGGCAATCGCGTTGATAGGATTCTGGTTAGCCCCTTTCAAGGTTAGAACAGCATATGAGCAGAGCCTTTGGAAATAGGATCATTACCAGCGCTTCACTGGCCTACATAGCGTCGGCACTCGTACCGCTGGTAACTGCAGATTACTGGTGGGTGCGAGTTTGGGATTTTCCTAGACTTCAGCTCCTGGTTCTTGGCATCGTATTGGGCGTCTTATGTGCGTTGGCTTCATATAAAAGACGAATCTCGAAAATTATGTTGTTGGCCGCTCTGGGGGGCGCAATTTCTCTTGATGGTTACCGCGTCCTGCCTTATTCACCCCTGGTACCGCCTGAGTCACTTCATCCGCCTCTTGCAGACAAGGCACAAAGGATCAGTTTTTTAATCGCTAATGTACTCGAGAAAAATGAAGATCCCGCTTCTTTGTTCGGGCTCATCAAAAAGACTAGCCCCGACATCATCTTTCTTGTCGAAACCAATCAGAGGTGGTTGAACGCGTTGGAATTTCTAAATAAAGATTATCCCCATCGATTAGCGCAGCCACTTGATAACACATATGGACTTTCCCTGTTTTCCCGGCTGCCTCTTCGCGACGCCAGGATCAACTACTGGCTTGAACCTGACATCCCATCTGTGGAAGCTAAAGCGGTCCTGCCAAGCGGCGTTGAAGTCCTGATGTTCGGCCTGCACCCACGACCTCCGCGCCCTAAGACTGGTTCAAGCACGGATCGTGATGCAGAACTTGTTATGGTCGCTAAACGCTCGGCTTCGTCCAAATATCCGGTGATCGTCATGGGAGATTTTAATGACGTTGCATGGTCGCATACGAGTCGACTCTTTCGAAGATTATCACGCCTCCTGGATCCCAGAATCGGACGCAGTTCGTTCCCGACTTTTCCCGTTGGGCTTCCTGGGTTCCGTTTTCCATTGGACTACATCTTTCACTCGCAAACACTGCGCTTTGTCGAGATTCAGCGTCTTCCTGATATCGGCTCCGA
>JBGSTX010000124.1:0-41969 GCA_041736305.1 Oligoflexus sp.
CGGCGAGAAAAAGCGCAATGAGATACTGCAGATGGCCGTGCTTTCGCCTCGGCTCGCCTTACTCGATGAAACCGATTCAGGTCTCGACGTCGACTCGCTGCGGATCGTTGCCGAGGGCGTCAATAAGCTGAAGAGTGAAGACAATGCGATCGTCATGATCACGCACTATCCGCGCATTCTCAACTACATCAAACCTGATGTTGTCCATGTTCTTGCGGGAGGACGAATTGTTAAGTCCGGCGATCTCTCACTGGCACTTGCCATCGAAGAGCGCGGCTATGACTGGCTCTTGAACTGAAAGGTGACCTTCGACATGCAGGCTCATATGCAAGAAGTTTTTCAGCGCCTTAAAAGTTCATCCTGGACTCCTGCGTGGGTTCGGGAAACGCGCGAACGCGCCTTTCAGGATTTTCAGGCCTTAGGCTGGCCTACGCGCCAAGATGAAAATTGGAAATACACCAGTACGAAAGCTCTCGCCGAGACTGCCTTCGCGTGGAATGAGCTCCCACAGGAAGCCGGATCACCAGTAGCGGCTAAGCTTGAAGAGTTTTTTCTGGAAGGGGCTTATGTCCTCGTGTTCGTCAATGGACGCCTTTCAGCTGGTCTCTCTCGCCTTCCTGAGAGCGAGGGCGTGAGATTTGCCCCTCTCGAGGAAGCTCTTGAACATCCATCGCCTCGGGTGCGTGACTTCCTTACGCCCGCAGTAGCAGGCAGCATGGAGGCTTTGAATCTGGCTTTTTTCAATAGCGGCTATCTTCTCCATCTCGAGCCTGGAGTGAAGATTGAAAAGCCCTTTCAGATTCTCTACGTGAATTCAAATAAGCAGGCGGAAGATGCAGCAGAATTGATCTGCCCTCGGAGCCTTATTCTCCTGGAAGAAAACGCCGAAGCAACCGTCGTGGAAAGCTACTTCAGCTACCTTGAGGGACATTTCACCAACAGTGTGACCCGAGCCTATGCAGGGAAGAACGCCCAGCTTCGAATGAGTCTAGAAAAAGTCTTGAGCTCGCAGTCTCAGCATCTAAGCCAAACTTTTTGCGAGCTGGAACGCGATGCCCGCGTTCACACCTTCACTCTCAATTTGGGTGGCCGCCTATCGAGGACAGAGCAGTCCTTTAAGCTGCTCGGTGAGGGCTCTTATGCGCAATTCGATGGTCTTTACATCGGGCGCGGACAGTCTCATATCGACAATCATACCGAAGTACAGCACATTGCAGCGCACACGAAGAGTTCTCAAGTTTTCAAGGGTATACTCCATGATAAAAGTCGCGCTGTGTTCGATGGGCGCATCAATATAGTAAAAAATGCCCAAGGCTCTGCCGCGCAACAGCTGAACAAGAATCTCTTGATGAGTGAAACGGCCGAAATAGACACCAAGCCTCAGCTGCAGATCGATGCAGACGATGTTCGCTGCTCGCACGGTGCGACGGTAGGTCGTCTCGATCGCGATGAGCTCTTCTACTTGCAGAGTCGTGGCATACCACGTGCAGAAGGCGAAATAATGCTTTCGAAAGCCTTTGTTCGCGACGTGATCAGCCGCATCAATAAGAGCCCGATCGAGCAGCGCCTAGAACGTCTGCTCGTCCAATACGGTGGGATGGAAGTTTGATGGTCAAGCCAGCAGGACAAGAGGGAAAGGAGTCTTTCATGGACGTTAAGATGATGATACAGCCGACTCCTAACCCATATGCAAAAAAGATAATCTGTAACTATGATGTAAAGAGCATAGGCAAGGTTACGTTTAGCCAGCCGGAGGACTGTGCCCACATCCCTTTGGCGAAAGCCCTCTTCGAAATTCCGAGTGTAACGCAGGTGCACTTTTTCGAGAATGCGATCACCCTGACCCAAGATGGGTCTGTCTCTTGGGATGAGATCCTCGAAGTGGCCCGCAGACTTATCAAAGCTCTCTTGGCCGAGCATAATCCCGATTTCGCTTCACCCGAGGAAATGCGCCGCTCCGATATGTCGCCTGAGTTGAAGCAGATTGAGGAGATTCTCGATCGGACGATTCGACCTGCCTTGCAGAGCGACGGGGGAGATTTGCAGATACTAGCTCTTGAAGGCAATTTTCTGACGATTCGTTACGAAGGTGCCTGTGGGACCTGTCCCAGCTCGGTCACCGGAACTTTGTCCGCTATGCAGAGTATTCTTAGAGAGGAATTTAATCCTGAAATCGAGATCATCCCGATCCAAGAAGATCTCTCGTAAAGGCTTGCGATGAGCCGTCTCGTCGAGGCGGCTGCTATAGCAAGCGAAAGGCCCAGCGGAAAAAGGCCTGCACCAGAGTCAGCATGATGGCTCCTACGATAGCCCCCAGCCAGCTTACCCGAAACCCCGATACAAGCGCCGCTGTCAGCTTCAGCATAGCCCCATTTAAGACCAGCCAAAAGATGCCTAAAGTCACCATGGTAAGTGGTAAAGTAAGGACCGTAAGCAGAGGCAAGAGAAGAGCGTTGACCAAGGCGAGGAGGAGCGCTGCGACCAAAGCTGTACCGAAGCCATCGATGATCATCCCGGGGATGAGCCGGGAGGTGACGATGAGAGCTGCGGCGTTGATAAGCCAGGTCACGAGGCCTTGTATCAGGTAAATTTCTTGCTGATTGCGTATAGGCATCGATACTGCTCCTCTCGCCAAGAACCATGCATCAGTTTACCGCATTGTGGGTTCAGCGAGCGAGAAGAGAGAAGATGAAGGGAAAAAACTTAGGAAAAAATCGCTGGTAGGAGAAAAGCTAGGGTGGCGAGAAAAGTAAAACCAATCCACATTCCGAAAACTGCCAGGGCTTGTTGCTTCTGCATGCGCTCGTGGGTTTCAGCAAACTGCTCAATCAAGCTGACTTCGTAAACGGCGCGACTACGGCTGGCCAAATAGGTGACCTTGGAGTTCATAGGATGCCTCGGATATTTGTTTTCTTGACGTGGCTGTCGTAACAGCGGGCAGAAGCTAAGTCAAATTATTTTTGGACCTCTGGAAAAAGCGGCTAAAAAATCCAAAGGTGCTCGTAAGATAGGAGGGGGTTCCAGCGCCTTTTTGCTTTGCAAAAATTGCGGTGCCACGTATCTTAAGCGATCAACCATCTATTGGCCCCCTGAGGGCGCGTGAAACCGAGTAGATCATGACTCATTCCCCTCCTTTGGCACCTCGACGAAGATTCAGGCGCAAGTCGCCCCAGCATTTGCCGGATCCCTGGCAATGGCTTGAAAATGCAGAAGGCGTGCAGACGCGAAAGTATTTAAAGGAAGAAAACGCCTACTATGAGGCGATGATGCAGCCCCATATCGCCCTTAAAGAAGAAATCTTTGAGGAGCTGAAGGGTCGAGTGGCTGAAGATGATAGCAGCATCCCCGAACGCGATGGGGACTACTGGTACTACGTACGTTTTGAAAAGGGGCAGCAATATCCCCTCTACTGCCGGAAGCTTGGGGATCTTGATGCTCCCGAAGAAATCTATCTAAATCACAACGACATCGCGGCCCAGCACGAGTTTTGCGAACTAGGTTTTGTCGATGTCAGTCCCGATCACAAATATCTGGCCTATTGCGTCGATACTGATGGAGACGAGAGTTACACGATCTTCCTCAAAAACTTGACGAATGGGGAGCTCCTCGACCGCACCATCGACCATGCTTCATCCTGCTTTGAATGGAAAAATTCCGAGGGCTTCTTCTATGTGCTCCTCGACGATAAAGATCGACCTAGTTGCGTTAAATACCACCTGCTCGGTCATCCCCTGACCGAGGACAAAACGATATATCAGGAATCGGATCCCAGCTTTTTCGTAGGGCTGGATGGATCTGAGAGTGACGCGTATATCTTCATTGTCTGCCACGCTTATGATTCCTCCGAAACATACGCTCACGCTATCAACGCCCCGGACCTGCGTTTTCAGTTGATTGAGCCGCGAAGACCGCAGCATGAATATGATGTGACTCACCACGGCGGATCTTTCTTGATCCTGACGAATCACCAAGCTGACAACTTCCGTCTAGTAAGCGTTTCGGTGCACGCGCCTCGAGCCGAGAACTGGCACTCGCTGGTGGAACATGATCCAGAGATCTTGCTAGAAGGGCTTGTCGCCTACGAAAATTACATTGTGGTCGCTGAGAGACGGCGAGGCAAACCTCGGCTCAGAATCTTACCCAAAGGAGCCAAAGAGCCTCTCTTTATAGAATATGAAGAAGAAGCCTACGAGCTATCTATAGCGGTAGGAAGAGATTATCGCTCAGAAAGTTTTCGCTACTGGTACTCCTCTCCACGCGAACCGCAGACTCTCTATGAGTATTCGCTCGCTGATCAGTCGAAGACTATGCTGAAGCAAAGGGCCGTACCTGACCCTAAATTTTCTCCCGATAACTACGAGATAAAACGCATCTGGTCACCCTCTCGCGATGGGCAAAGCATACCCGTGACCCTTATTTATCGGAAAGAACTGAAGCGCGACCAAGTCCAGCCGATGGTCTTGCACGGCTATGGATCCTATGGAGAAATTCTCGACTGCGACTTCAGCAGTTATCGCTTGAGCTTGGTCGACCGAGGCTTCATATATGCGATGGCCCATATCCGAGGCGGAATGGATCTCGGGCGTCATTGGTACCTACAGGGTAAACTCTCCTACAAATGGAACAGCTTCAACGATTTCATTGATGTCACCGAATATCTCATTCAAGAGGGCTGGACTAGCAAAAAGCAGATCATCGCGGAAGGGTCTAGCGCCGGCGGGATGCTGATGGGTGTGATCGCCAATGAACGGCCCGAGCTTTATCTCGGCATTGTGGCTTCTGTACCTTTTATCGATGTTCTCAATACAATGCTCGACCCCGAGCTTCCTCTGACAACCCTCGAATACAACGAGTGGGGTCATCCAGACGAACCGGAAGCCTATGCTCTCATCAAGAGTTATGCTCCCTACGAAAATGTTCGCCCTCAGGCTTATCCCCACCTCCTTGTAGTCGCGAGCCTTCACGACAAACGGGTAATGTATTGGGAAGCAGCCAAGTGGGTAGCAAAGTTACGTGTAACGAAAACCGACCAGAATCTTCTGCTTTTGAAGGTAGATCTCAAGACAGGCCATGGTGGAGCTTCAGGTCGATATGATTCTCTGCGCGAGCTCGCCGAAGAACTTTGTTTCATGATCATGCTGAAGAAAAATTTTATAGAAGATGCAATTAAGAAAGAATAAAGATGGGCCGTGCTTTTATAATGGCACGGCTATTGATTTCAGCGCTTGACAGTCAAATCAGACACAAAATAGATCTGATCAAAAGTCCGATTGAGGGCTTTGCTATGAAAATTGTGCATTGACTGGGCATTCTCAAAAGAAACGAGGTCACCTTTTTTTACATCAGTTTTATTGGTGGCCAGCCACTGGCTACCTTTTCCGTGAGCAAACTGCACATAGGTGTAGCTCGCGACCTCGATGGTATCGAGGACTTTTCCAGTCATGCTCGACGCTTCACCCAACATTTCGTTCGTATATTGCTTGGTAGCACCAAAAGCCGAGCTATTATCAGAAGCGGGAGCAGCCAAACCCAGGCTCGTGACGCTAGACATTACCATTAGAGATGCGATTAAAAGCTTCATCAAAACCTCCCAAAAAACCCACTAAGGCTGAGCTATTCTACTGAAAAAATCTAAACTCGACCACTAATCGCAGGAGGCTTTTCTTTTATGCGAAAAAAATAACATTTACAAGTTTGAAGGATATAACCACAATCGGCCTGAGTTAGGGACTTGACTGCTCCAAAAAAAGCGTTTCGCCCACGCTGCAGTTGGTCCCCCAAATAAATTCATTCTGGTCATCAAAGGGGATCACCATGACATGGAAATGGCCGCGCATTGCCTTATTTTGCCTTCTCACCTGTTTTAACCACGGATGTGGCACACCTTCGACGGAAATGACCACCTTACAATCTGACGATGATAACTATTCAATTCAAACTTTTCGATTTAAGAGTTTTGATGGTGCCGAACTCGCTGCCAAGATTTTTCAACCCAAGCCCGGTCTCTTCTCAGGCCCAAGACCTACCGTAATTTTCGCCAATTCCTGGGGTCTTAGCGAGTCGGAATACGACGGCCCGGCCCGACGCCTAGCAAAACTTGGTTATATTGCTCTAAGCTATGCAACGCGTGGCTTCAGTACGTCCGACGACGAGGTGAACGTCGGCGGTTCCAGCGACATACGTGATGTTAGTGCCTTAGTTGATTGGCTTGAAGATAACACTGAAGCTGATATTCAGAATCTTGCCATGGGTGGACTCTCCTATGGCGCCGGCATCGCGCTCCTAGCTGCTGCCCAAGAACCGCGCCTCAAAACAGTGTTCGCCATTAGTGGTTGGGGAAATCTAGAGCAGGCTCTGTATGGGCAAGACACTATGCGAAGTACCTGGACCAAGCTTTTGGTGGGCTCGGGCCAGTTAGTAGGTCGCATAGGACAGGAAGTTCGTGAAAATCTCATGCGACTGCGGCGAAATGTAGATGTAGATAAAGTTCGGGCATGGGCGGCTGAACGCTCACCGATCACCTATATCGATCAAATAAATGCGCGTCAGGTGCCTATTTTCCTTGCGAACAGCTATCAGGACAACCTCTTTCCGCCCAATCAGATGCGTAGCTTCTATGAGAAATTAAGCGGACCTAAAGTTTTCTATTTAGATCGTGGGATTCACGCAAGCTCGGCCTTTCCTGGAAACTTTGGTTTGCCGAACGATATTTGGGATGAAACAATTCGTTGGTTAGACTATTGGCTTAGGGATATAAATACTGGCGTGGCCAATAAAGCTCCCATTAATTTCCGTATCGGTAAGCAGTCGGAGCTCTACGGAACCTTTCCTGCCATGTATGACAAAAAAGTCGATCTCATTCTCAAACCGCTCAACGAGAACTCGAATAAAAACGACAAGTCCGAGGCTGAGATCGCAGCCAGCTTAGCTATTTCGGGTGGTTTGGACTCCGGAGCCACCAGTGGTGCTCCGCTTTTAGGCGAAAGCTTAGAAGGAATATTCGGCCAGGCAATCAAGAAACATATCAAGCGGATTGATATGCGTTATGCGGCGGTCTACGAGAGCCCTGTCTTGAAAAATGGGGGGCGAATACGTGGATCGCCCAAAGTTACGCTCTATCTAGACCCACATCCTTCTCCCCTGCAGTTAGTAGCCTACCTTTATGACGTAGATACTAAGGGGGTTGGAACCTTAGTGTGTCATGGGGTCTTCAGTAGGCGTGAAGGTCAGAACGATGCGAGTAAAGTCGAACTTGATCTGGCTATTGCGGCCTACACGGTTGCGAAGGGACATAAGCTGGTCGTCGCTATGGATACTCTCGACCCACTGTATGAAAATCCCAGCAGTAACCAGTACAGACTGTCTCTAAAACGTGCAGACCCTGAAGCGACGTCTATCGAGATTCCACTCCTGCCTTAAAAGGTCTTTCCGCTGTGTGCCTTGGCACACAGCGTTCACGCCGGTTATTTTCGCTTCGCATTACCACTACGCCAAAATAAACAAGGACGAGCGGATCCTTGTTTTGAAAAACGGCACCTCTTTTGCAGATATAAGAGCAGAGGGCGCAATAGCCCAGCCTCGAAGGAAGGGGTCCTGTGAACTAGTCCGTTGTGTGATCTTGGATGTCTTACCCAATATCTTCCGTAATCCAACCACACAATTTCCGCCTAAGAAACCTCACAGCATGCAGCGGACTGGCAAACCCCATTTCTTTCTTCTTCGACTTCTGCCTCTTGCTTCTCTCTCAGATATGCTACCAGACATACCCTACATATAGACTAATGCCGTAATCCACTTCCCAAGCTTCCGCCTTAAGATTTTGTTCATTATTGAGACGTCGCAGTTCTCCGCCGGCCATTGAAAACTCACCTTTGGAATCAACCTTAGATGCCGAAAAAGGCATATAAAGATTCAGCCAGTCCAAGCCCGTTGTCCATGATCCGAACTGCCACTGGTTACCCATAGATAGTGATAGAAGGAACTGGTCGGTTGAACCCTTGTAGCTAAAAAGCTCATCTTCCGGACCACCCATATTCACCATTTCTTTGTCCTTGACCCGCAACTGGCTCCAACCGGTAGCAATCGCCATAAAGAGCGAGTTACCCATGAAAAATTTGCCTTGGATCAATAAGGTATCAATCTCCATCTCATCGAAATTTGCAAGATTCTTTGCGCTGAATCTCGCAAATCTTGCTTCGAGCAGTTTGTTCTCATCCTGATGAATACCAACTCGAAGATCGAGACCTAAGCCCTTGCGATAGCCAGTTCCAATTTGCACGGAACCGGCGTTGGTGATGCGTTCAGTTGCACTTCGATCATTATCAGAAGAATTCTCTGACGAATCTTCGAGCTCGTTGTCCGATTCATCGATGTCCGCGTCAGTACCACTTTCCTCTTTGGGTTTTGGCTGAGAACCTGGCACGGAGGCCTCTGCTGCGAAAGCAGCCGAATGTAGGGAGAGACAGCTGATAAAGGCCTGAAGGAGAGGTTTCCATCCTTGACGCATCGACCATGTTCCTCTTGTTGAAAGGCATTGTTTGCGTATTGTGACAAGCCAAAGGCCAGATGACAATGTTTTTAACAAGTCACGTCGTGAAATCCCCCTTCTGCAGAAGCGTGCCTCAGTATGCGAACAGGGGGGAGGGCATTAATTTAATGCGAAGTGCTAGACGCTTTCAGCTGAGAGCGGACCAGGAGATAGGCTCAGGACTGGGGGCTCTTGAAGAGATACCAGCAGCCCATCGCGATGAACAGCGGACCGACTATGTATCGCATCGTCTCGGGCTTCACGTACTCTCCCAACACCTTTCCCGCGAAAACACCTATGGCTCCAGCCAGGGAGAGAGCTGCGATAACAGCCAATAGAATACTCAAGGTACTTTTGGATTGGGAAGATGCAGCAAAGGCTGCAAATTGTGTCTTGTCGCCTAACTCAGCCAAAAAAATAGTTACGAAAGTCGTAATAAACACCTTAAAGTCCATTCGAATCCTCATACATATGATTTGTGAGCCTTAGGACAATCAAATTGACTGGCCTATTGTTGTGTTTAAGCTTATACTTAATAAAACCCATGGTTCTTTGAAAGCTATCTGTGAGGCATTTCAGGTCGACAATGACACATAAACCGCGTCTGCAGTCCTGCATCCTAGCAGCCCTAGTTCTATTTATCAGTACGCTCGCTGTGAGAAAAGGAGCGTTTCCTGATGAATTACTAGCCAAGCCCTATCCGCACATTGAACTTTTTCCTGAAAATATCATGAAACCCTACGATTCTTTCGACTTCCCTTGGATCGAAGAACCTGCGGAATTTTTACCATCGAATTTCCAGTACATACTGAAGCCCTTTTTCACGCAAAGCTTCCCAGAAATTTGCTGAAAATCAGCCTTCGGACCGGTCGCCTCTTACTTGGCACTGAAGAAGTTCTTGGGGTCGAGACTATCTTTCCTTTGCCAGCTTCTGCTATATCCCGCTTAGTACAAATTTAGCGGATGCACGCAAATGCAGCTCATCGCTCCGACATCTTAGGAGCCAAGATCCGCAAGTCGGGAGGAGAACTCTATGCAAAAGGATACCGAAGCTTTAAAAAAAGACCTACTCGCTATTGAAGGCTCACTGGAACAAGGCCGTTCGCAGGCCCTCCAGGAAGGTGCTGATGTGATCAAAGCGATCGTCAAAGGTCTCGACGAGGGTCACCTTCGAGTGTGTAGCTTCGACAAGGGTCAATGGACAACTCATGCCTGGGTGAAGACCGCGATCCTTATGTATTTCCGCCTCATGGAAATGGAAGCCTACGAAGTGGGTCCGTTCGTTTACTATGACAAAATCCCTCTCAAGCGTAATTACCAAGATTTAAAGGTGCGGGTCGTTCCTCCCGCGACAGCTCGCTTCGGCAGTTTTATGGAGCCAGGCGTCGTACTCATGCCTTCCTATGTAAATATCGGGGCTTTTGTTGGCAAAAACACGATGGTCGACACCTGGGCCACGGTTGGGTCCTGTGCTCAGATTGGGGCTAATGTTCATCTCTCAGGTGGGGTGGGAATCGGTGGAGTCCTCGAACCCGCTCATGCTAAGCCTGTCATCGTTGGCTCGGGATCCTTTCTCGGCTCACGCTCTATCGTCGTCGAAGGCGTAGAAATAGGCGAAGAGGCTGTGTTAGCGGCAAATGTGACTCTCACGGCCTCAACCCCCATCATCGACACGCGCGACGGCAAGTGGGTGGAAAGCAAAGGTAGCATCCCACCCCGCGCGGTTGTCGTTCCCGGTACCAAGGAAAAAGTGGTTGCAGGTGGTAAGATGCACACAGCCTGCGCCTATATCATAGGCAATCGCAAAGCTTCCACGGATCTCAAAACTTCTCTCAACGAAGTCCTGAGGGAATTTGCGGTATCGGTCTAGAACCGGAGCTCTTAGGCTCTGACGCGTGAGGAAATTGCACATGCCGAAGGTCAAGTTTCACCCGAGCCAAAATACCGCCGAAGTCGAAGCGAATACTAAACTCCTCCTCAGCGGTCGCAAAGCGGCTGTGGATATACGCTTTGGCTGTGCCGCTTGCCGCTGCGGTACCTGCGCTGTTAAAGTTCTGGAAGGCGCTCAGAATCTTTCGGCTCCAAAGAAAGATGAAGAAGGGCTCCTGCAAAAGCTTAAGCTGCCTCTCGACGGAACTGTGCGCCTCGCCTGCGAAGCTAGAGTCAACGGAGATTGCTCAATTGACCTTAGTTTCCAGGATGATTACACGCCGCATATTGGATTTGACGAAGATTGAGACTTCTAGGACTGAGGAGCTTCGCCATGATATCTATTGAAAACACCCGCATTAGTGAATTCATCCCGCTACCTTCTCCAGCTGAACTTAAGGGCCGGCTCAAAGCCTCTAATGAGCAGCTGTCAAGAGTTGCTTATCATCGAGACGAGCTGAGAAAAATGCTCTCAGGTGTCGATAAGCGTCTGCTGTGCATCGTCGGTCCCTGCTCCATTCACGACGTGAAAGCCGGTCAGATTTACGCTGAACGTTTAGCCAAGCTCCATCGAGAGCTGCGCGATCGTTTATTTATCGTTATGCGGGTCTACTTTGAAAAACCAAGGACGACGATTGGGTGGAAAGGTCTTATCAATGATCCCCACCTGGATGGAAGCCACGACGTGCGCACCGGACTATCAACCGCACGCGAATTCCTGCTCCAAGTCGCAAGTCTGGATATACCTGCAGCGACCGAATTTCTCGATCCCATAGTCCCTCAGTATATTGCGGACCTCATAAGTTGGGTCGCCATAGGCGCTCGGACTACAGAGAGCCAGACTCATCGCGAGATGGCGAGTGGCCTATCGATGCCGGTGGGCTTCAAAAATGCTACGGACGGGAGTCTGCAAGTAGCGCTCGATGGAATGACCTCGGCGAGGCACCCCCACCACTTCCTCGGAATCGACCAGGACGGCATGACGTCTGTGATTAAAACCAAGGGGAATCCGGACGTTCATGCTATTCTGCGCGGCGGCGCCAGTGGTCCTAATTACAGTCCCGACCATATTAAGGATTGCCTGGGCCGCCTCAATGCTGAGGCGCGTCAGCGCCTTCTGCTCGTTGACTGCAGCCACGGAAACTCAGGCAAAGATTATCGCCGTCAGCCGATCGTGTTTCACGAGGTACTTAAGCAATTCCAGAAGGGGGAAGAGGGAATTCTGGGTATGATGCTCGAAAGTCACCTGAACGAAGGGAAGCAGGACCCGAAAGCGAGCCCGCTACAGGAGGGGGTTTCGATTACAGATGGCTGCATTTCCTGGGAACAGACCGAGAATCTTTTGCGCGAAAGCTGGAAGGCTTTAGGTTCCCGATGACTTGTAAATAAAGCGGGTGAGTTCGACGAACTCGTCGGGTCTTATCGAGTCTGGCCTCCGGTTGAGATCAAGAGGACAGTTGGCCAGCTTTTCTTCACTGAGAAACTGCTTAATCGCATTGCGCAACTTTTTCCGCCTTTGGGTGAAAGATGCACGCGTCACCGTTTCAACCTTTTGCAGGAGCTCCTCCGGCAGAAGCGGGTTCCGAGCCTTCAGTATGACCAATGCGCTATCTACTTTTGGGATCGGCGTAAAGCAAGTCCTCTCAACTTTACACTCAAGATTGACCTGTGCGCGCAGCTGCGTGTAAACGGACAAACTCCCGTAATCTTTAGTACCCACCGCTCCAGCTAGGCGCGACGCAAACTCCAGCTGCACCAGAAACTCAACACCTTTGAGAGCTTGAATATGTGGTAAAACCCAGAGGACGATGGGCGATGATACAGCGTAAGGGATGTTCCCAACCACCGCCGTCGGCTCGCTCGATTTTTCGAGCCAGGCCTGCAAGTCGAAATCAAGGATATCCTGGTGCACTAGCTCCAAGGTTCCCGGGTATTCGGATCGTCTCTGCTGATAGGCATCTGTAAGTTTTTCGACGAAGCGCTCGTCTTTCTCGACAGCTGTTACCTTCCAAGGATTTTCTAGCAATGCTCTGGTTAAGATCCCACCTCCCGGACCTATTTCGAGGACGCGGGTGATATGCCATTCTTTGAGACGCTCTACTACTTTTCGAACAGGCCACTCGGTTTTAAGAAACACTTGGCTCAGAGATTTTTTCTGTCGCAATCGATTCTGCTCGTGTGCCATGAACGTATAACTCCCCTATGAGCTGGTAAACTGATAACGCGAAAACGCATCCCAATCGAGTCGAGAAAAGACTCCTGGATCCTTCGCCTTAGCCAGTTGATGAAAGCCCAGTGCTGCAATCATAGCGGCATTATCGGAACAGTAGCGCAGCTGGGGAAAGTAGGTTGGAACACGAAGGTGCTTGTCGGCTAGCTCCCGAAAACGCAGATTGGCTGCAACTCCACCCGCTATCAGAAGACTCCGGACCTCGGGATGGGCTTGCACTATGAGGGCGAGCTTACGGATCAATTGTCCGAGGGCCTCTTCTTGAAACGCCGCGCAAAGATCCTGGAGGGTTTCTTCGCTCAGGGAGCCAGGGTACCTTTGACGTAAGTTTACCATATAGGTTTTTAAACCAGAATAGCTAAAAACCAGCTTATTCTTCTGCTCCATCATGCGAGGCATGGCGAAGGAATCTGGCTTACCACCTCGGGCTAAACGCTCTATCGCCGGCCCTCCGGGATAAGCTAGTCCAAAGAGTTTCGCAACTTTATCGAAGGATTCACCGCAGGCATCGTCGATGCTATACGCCAGAAGCTCAAAGCTAGTCGCTTCCCTCATGAGATACACGTTGGTGTGGCCTCCTGACACCACCAAAGCTATCGATGGATAGAGAGTCTCAGGATCGGCATCAATGCCGAGCATGGCACCATGAACATGGGCCTCGACGTGATTTACTGGAATAAGAGGCTTGGCGCTGGCGAGCGCTAGGCCCTTGGCATAGGAGATCCCGACCAGGAGGGCTCCGATAAGGCCTGGGCCTTGCGTGACAGCAATTGCATCGACGGCATCGAGACCAAAGCCGGCCTTTTCGAGAGCTTCGTCTACTACCTTGTCGATGAGCTGCAGGTGGGCACGCGCAGCGATTTCGGGAACCACGCCCCCAAATTTTTGATGCAGATCAATCTGAGTGGCGATGATCGAACTGTGAACGATCCGCCCATCTTCAACCAATGCAGCAGCTGTCTCGTCACAGCTCGATTCGATACCTAGAACTAATGTCATAAATTCCTATCAGAGCTTACTCAGTTTAGCTTTAGCCTGCTTAGCCTCATCGGTGCTGGCGTATTTTGTTACCAGCTCCTGATAATAGATCTTCGCTGTTTCAAGATCCCCGAGCTCTTTGAAACAATCCCCAAGGCGCAGTGTCGACTGAGCCATATGCTCTTTAGGTTTAGTTTCCTGGAACTCAGCGAAGCGGAGCGCCGCATCTCGGATCTGTCCAGCTTTGAAGTAGCTTTCGGCCAGCATATAGAGGCCCTCCTGCTTTTCCTTCTTAGACTTGAGGTCGTCAACGACTTTGCTGCCCTCTTCGGCGATCACTTTATACTTTTTCTTGTCAAAAGCACTCTTCAAATCATCGTAAGACTTGATGGAAGCCGAAGATTTCTTTGGAGCTTTCTCTTTCTTTTCGGGCTTTTTTGCCTCGATCGCTTTATCGATAGCCGCAAGTATCTTGTTTTGGTTTTCCTCGAGGGCTTCTAGACGAGAATTGAAGTCGCTGAGAGTCTTGGCAATGCTGCCTTCTTTCTCTGGATCCTCACCAGGCATTTGTCCTGTTGTTACACCGACCTTAAGAGCATCGATGTCGCCTTTAACCCTTTGAATTTCGACCGCGAACTTGTCGAGGCGGGTGCCTATCGAAGCTTCCTGGCGACTGCTCTGGTTGGTGATTTCTTTGCCGAGGTTGCTACTCTGCCCTTCGAGTTGGACCACTCGAGTCTGGAGGCTGAATATATCGTCCCGGAATTGCTGCTCTTCGGCAGGCGTTACGCAAGCTACCAACGAAAGAAGACCCGCCAGACTGATAAGCCTGGCGAGCAGTGAGGAGCGAATGAGAATCATTTTTTTAGGCCCTTTGCTTCTTCTTAAGAGTCTCGAGACGTTTATTTATTATAACAAGACGCCTAAAAAACAAATTAGCCTCTTTGGTCCAGCTGTCATAGTAAGGCGCCGGGACCATGTGGGTCACCGTCAAGAGCCGTAAATCTTCTTTCCAAGCAAGCAGAAGACCTAAGTCTTTCTGGAAATTACCAAGATGACCTAGCAGCTCTTTATCGTTAGCTCCTTTAAGAGGCTTCTTGCCCCAAGTGACCGTCTCGCCGTCCCCATCTTCGGCCAGCAGTTTATCCAGCGGAGTCGAAGCTCGCGCTTTGACATTTGCTACGCCATTAACTAAGTCCTTTTCTTGCCATAGCTGTTCTTGACCTTGGAGGTCTTCTGCTTTTGCGGTATCCTCCGATCTCATTTTCGATGAGTCCTGAGGCAAGTTCTCGCTCAATTCGGATAGAGATTCCTTGTTTCGATTTTCTGACATAGTTATACCTTTTAGGTGGCTCTGTCTGTTTATATCGGTTAAATTCAAAAAAAAATTAGCTGCTTAAACCAGCGGACGACGTGATAAGAGACAAAGAAGAACATATGAGTACACCAAAAACTGAAGCCGAAACCGTCCATCACGACGCTCCTAAGGACTTCGATCTTTCATCGGAAGCCGAAGTCTCCCTCCATAGTGAAGAAATTGCCGCCGACCTCGTCGATTCTCCTGCTGTGCAAGAATTGCCTAGCGATATCGTAATAGAAGACGACGATGAAGAGATCCCTAAGGTTCTTGATGAAGAGCTGCTTGGCGCTGAAACTTTCGAAGAACTCAATCTCGCTCCTGCTCTTTTAGAAGCCATCAAGAAATTAGGCTGGACCAAGCCGACTCTCATTCAGGGGCTTGCTCTTCCCCTTACGACCCAGGGCCAAGACCTGGCGGGCTTTTCTCAAACTGGAACGGGGAAGACCGGAGTCTTCCTGATTACGATCGCTCACCAGCTTCTGAAATTGCGTGAAACTGGGGGCGAGACCAGTCTTCACCCCAAAGCCATGATTCTCGCACCGACGCGTGAACTCGCTGTCCAGATAAGTCACGATGCTGAAGCCCTTTTCAACCTGCTCGACATCTCGAGTATGGCTGTCTTCGGCGGAGTGGATTATGAAAAGCAGGCGCAGCGGATACGCAGCGGAGTTGATGTCATCGTCGCAACTCCAGGCCGTCTCAAGGACTACTTTCAAAAGAAGGTGTTTTCGACCAAGGATTGCAGCCTCTTTATCTGCGATGAAGCGGATCGCATGCTGGATATGGGATTCATAGAGGATGTTGAGTTCTTTCTTAGCACCTTAAGCCCCGAGACACAGAAACTCTTGTTTTCTGCTACGACTAACGAGCAGGTCAAGGAATTGGCTTTCGAGTACCTGGAGAATCCCAAGTACATTTCTGTCAATCCAGAGGTGATAACCCCTGAGCGCATTGAGCAACATGCCGTCATTTGCGATTCGACTGAAAAGCTGCAGGTGATGCTCGGACTGATGCGCGACCATGCTCCCGTATGTTCGATCGTGTTCACCAATACCAAAATTGTCGCCGAATGGCTTCATTACAAGCTGATCGGTAACGGTATTGAAGCTGACCTCATCACCGGTGACCTCCCACAGAAGAAGCGTATCGACTTGATCCATCGCATCAAGGCAGGCGAAGTCAAAGCGCTTATCGCGACCGACGTCGCAAGTCGCGGCTTGCACATTGCTAGCATCTCGCACGTCTACAACTTCGACCTTCCCGACGAAGCAGCTAACTACGTGCATAGGATCGGCCGAACGGCGAGAGCGGGGGCTTTTGGCTCTGCTTATTCGTTGATTTGTGAGGACTATGGTCACAACCTGCTCACGATCCAGCAGTATCTCGGAGAGAACGTCCCTATCAAGATAGCAAGGTTTCCTGAAGACTATCTGCAGATCGAAGACAAGGCTGGCAATCCTTATAAAGATCAAAACTTTAAGGGTTACAGTATGAAGGAAGAAGACTCGTCGAAGTCAGGAAGGCGTCAAGGCCAGGGCCAAGGGAAGCCAAGATCGGCACCACAAACTGCATCCGATGGTCCACGTTTGGAAGCACGCTCAGACCGTACACGGACTCAAGGTGACGAAAAAGATAGGGATAGAGACAAGGGTGGCGATGGCAAAAGTAGAAGCAAGAGCAATCGCGACAGAAATCCGAAGGCTGGCCGTCCCGATGCATTGGCAGTAAAGGGTAAAGTGAAATCCCCCCCGAAAGCACAGACAGGTGCAGGGCCAAGTGCCGATCAGCAGTCTGAGCGGCAGCATGGTCGAAACAAACATAAAAAGCCGAGTATTCAGACAGGTCAAGTTCCGACCAGAATCATTGCTCCTAAAAAGCCAGAGGTGGTTCCAAACACTCTGGTCGGACTTTTCAAAAAGATTCTTGCAGCTATTTTCCCTTGGCGGAAAAAATAAGTTCCCACGACTTTTCTCGACGCAACCAAGCCTCGCTCAAGCGAGGCTTTTCTCTTTGTAAACTGAGCAGGAGAGCGCTCTGCTCAATCAGGATTTTCTCCCAGAATTCGAGACGATCTCCGCTCATTTCCGCTAGGCGTTCAGAGACGAGCTCTGGTGAACCCGCGTGCAGAGTGCACCAGGCTGCTCCATGTCCTGCAAGCAGACTCCGTTTGAAAGTACGGGCTTCTTGAGAACGAAGCTCGCCGATAACAAGCCGATCGGGACGCAGTCGCAGCAGCTCGTCGAAAATTGCATTCAGATCGAAGGCTCCCCTTCCAGAGAGATCTCGGCTTTGCGCGCAGAGTCGGATCCAAAAAGGTGAGAGGCGGGGAATTTCTGGGAGCTGCTCCAGTATTGCTACTCGTTCATCTGCAGCCAACTCTTTGAGAAGGGCAATTAGCAGCGAAGTCTTTCCTGATCCAGTCGGCCCACTGATAAGCAAAGGACGAGGCAGTCGAAGCAGCTGAAGAATGGTTTCACCTGCTTCAGACCCGACGAAATCTCTAAACTTCAGTAGATCTAATCGATGTCTTCGGAGGCTGAGAAGGGGTCCATCTCTTGCGACAGGAGGCAGCAGGGCGTGCCAGCGTATATGCAGCTGCTGATCTTCCCCCTCCTTGAGGCTTATGAGGCCACCGGCAGCAGGCTGCAAAGGATCGAGACGCATGTTTTGACTGAATGCCAAAGTTTGCAGAGAAATCCGCATTTCCTCATCCGAGGTAAACGGCGATTCCATGCACCTTGAAGGTCCGCCAATAGTCTGAAGACTGTGGCAACCATTGATGAGTATTTCATCGAGATTGTTGTCCTGAAAGGCTGCATTGAGCCAGGCAGGGCTGAGAACTTTGTTCATGAAAATGCTTGCACCCTATTCTTAGAAAAAGTCGACGGAGGTCCGGGGACCTCACATCGATCTTTTTTATATGAAAAGGGGGGGGTGAGAAAAAGAGCTGGATCAGCAGACCAAACCGGGGACACAGGATTGGAAAATATCCAGGAAGTCGCCTTCAGAAGTACCTGGAAGGACTGATATGAAAATTTCGGCTAGAAGATTCGAAACTTCTTCATCATCCCAGTCCCGCGTATCGATCACGCGCGCGCCTTCAAGCATGCGTTCGATGATATCATTCGAGATGACTCCTTTGTGTCGACAGAGCTCGATCTTCGACCAAATGCGATCCGAGAAACATATCCTTTCCATCGGATGCGATACGCGTAAGCCATCTCCCTGACTTTGCAACATGGCTAAGGATTCGCTCACTGTTCCTGAATTGACAGCTCTCTCGATCCAGACACAGGCTGCTTCGATATCGCCGTCGTCAAATCCAGCTTCGCGCAGCTCTTCCTTAACGTAGCGTTCTGTTAGCTGCAGCTCGTCGTATCCGAATATGACTAGCTCAGCCATAGCTCGAACTACCGGCCACCACGATGGCTCCGAAGTGAAACCTTGCACGCCCACTCCCCCCAAAGGAAGATGTCCTGAGGGTCTCGATCGCTCAAGATACTCCGGACTATAACGATGTTTGTTGAAATGCTCTATTTATAGACTAAGGCTTTATCCCTCATAAATCAAAATAAACTTGTCACCCAGCTCAAGCGGCTCATCATTTTTAGTCAGGCCGAGCGCACGGAGTAATTCAAAAAATCCTCTGAAGATTCAAAAGGAATAGCGCCTTCCTCGATCAAAAGTTGAGAGCCGGTGGCTCGAACATCGCCATCAGGATGTACAAGCACGAAAACTTCCCGCCCTTGATCGATGGCACAGACGGCTGAAACCTTAGCCCCCGAACGTTCTCCCGCTTGCATAACAAGCAGCTGTTTGGCCATTCCTGAAATGATGCGATTACGCACCGGAAAATCAAATGGACGAGCGGGGTAGTCCCAGAGCCTCTCACTCACAAACAAGGCCCCTGCCGCCTGCAATTCGGCGAACTCATTCTGATGATAGCGAGGATAGAACTGAGCCAGACCACCAGCAAATACAACAACTGTTGGAGCAGGCCTAAAACCGCTGTCTAAAACTCCGAGGTGGCCCGCCATATCACAGCCCAAGGCACCGCCGCTGACGACTAGCTGTCCTCGTCGCGCAATTTTTAGAGCAAGTTCATGCGTCTGCGCCAGGGCATAGGCCGAAGCCTTCCGTGAACCTACGATCGCTATAGCGTCGCGTTCGAAAAGTTCAATGCTACCCAGGGCTGTGATCAGATTGGGCGGATCCGAAATATTGCGAAGAAGAGATGGATAAGAGCTGTGATAGAAGTCTATAAGCATAGCCCCCTGACTCGCGACCTTTTGCACTTGCTCGTATACGAGCGTCGCGAGGGCGGTGAGACTGAGTTGCTTTTCTATCACCGTGCGCATCCAAGGCATTGATGCGAGTGAAGGATCCCAACGCTGTTCTATGTAATTTTGGAAGTCCGTGAGTTGCCAGAACTCGAGCTCTTTGCTGACTTCCGTCTGCGACAGCTGGCGGGGAAGGGCGAGCCAGGAATAGGTCCATTGCGAGACTACATGAGAAAATAGCGCGTCAACGCGGGGATTACAATGCATAAAAATCGCCTCCTTCTCTTCTGAGAAAGCGATCTTAGGTGCAGAGCATGCAGGTAGTATAGGGACATGGATGGGAGCTGAGAGACATTCTCGAACTAGGTGAACTCAGCGCGCCACGCGATCACCGAGTCGTACCTCGAAGGAATCAGAAAGTATATAGGCCAGTGCCGCCGCTCCTGAAGCATCAAGCACATAAATTTTCGCTACTTTGTGATCCGTGTCTGGCAATTTATCCTTTAAGGAGTGGGGAGCGGAAGTTTTTACGTTCTGGACGAGCTCATAGCTCGCACCCTCTTGCAGCTTAGCAGCCGATTGATCAATAAAGACCATCCCGCCTCGGCCACCTATCTCCATAAAGGGTTCAGTAAAGGCCACGACCTCTTGCTCGGCTCCTTTTTGGACCTCGGAGATCGAGACTGGCACCGATCTCTTCACAGATCGATAGGGAATCACGAGATCGCCCGGTTGGATGCCGAGACGTGTGAAACCTACACGCGCTTTGTAAATGGATTCTTCTTTTGACTTAACTTGGAGGTGTCCTATGAGTTCATAGCGACGTCCGACGTAGCGACCACCGTTGGGTTGGTAAATTTTTGAAATCTCTCTAACTACTGAAAAAGTACCGCCTTCTCTGAGACCTTCGTCCTCCTCTTCGATGATTACTTCATCGCCAGAACTGAGGAGTATAGAACCTGCCGAACCGCCGATCACCGTGCCGAAAGTGGGGAACTCATCTTCCACAATAAAAGCCGGAATTATGACGCGCGTAGGCTGAGCCCCGCGGCCTCTGCCTGCATCAAGAAACATGTCGTCGATTACAGGTACTTTTTCGAGCTCATCGGGCCCAATGACTGGTATGACCCCGTCGACACTCGTGCGCATCAGGATGCCGTCAATGTTTTCCGTGAGCAGTTCTTTCTCGACGATATCGCCCTTGTTGACCGGAACGATATCGTCTTCAGTAACCACCCGCAAGTAGGGAGGGCTATTTTCGTCACCAGCATAGAAGTGAAGTTTCATACCTGGGTAGACGAAGTGCGGATTGGCGATAGTAGGGTTTATCGCCCAAAGCTTCGGCCAGTAGTTACCTTCGTCGAGCAACTGATCACAAATATCGAAGAGATTATCACCCTCCTGAATATCGTATTGCTCAGGTGCTTCCCCCATCGCCAAATTTCGTAGGGTGCCTGGTAAGGGAGGGGCCCCGGCGAAAATATTGGGCTCGAGGACCTTTTTAATTTTTGAACGAACGTCGACCGATTGCGCATCGCTCATGTCGCCAAGTAAGCTAGGGGCACTCGCTGGAGAGCCGGTATCCGTAGCTGGAATTGCTAGGTTTTGAGCGGGAGGAGCAATAGGAGCCTTTTGCTGATCCAGCTCCGAGCCCATCTTCTCTAATTCTTCGAGCGAAGGCCCATTATCTTGCCCGAGCAGAATGCTCGAGCAAAGAAATAAGCCACTCATTAAACTAGCCCGAAGGAACTTTACCATTAGAGCTTCTCTCTCATCCTAGCTACTTCCATTCTCGCCATTTCTCCTAGATCCTGACTAGCGAATTCTTCCATGAGTTGGGAAAACTGCTCGAGTGCGCGCTTGCTCAAACCGCGTGTTTGATCGATTTTTGCTTGATAATAGCGGGCATGGGCTACCCAAAGGTTTTCGGGGTGCTTCTCGCGCAAATTTTTGAAACTTTGCTCAGCCAGCTGAAATTCCTTAAGATAATACCAGCTAAGCCCGATCCAGTAGAGATGACTCCCTTCAGTGAGGCTATCGTCAAAACCATCACCGACCTCATTGAACAGAACGATAGCCTGACCATACTGAGCAGCATTGAATTTTTCTTGAGCCTTTTGCAGAAGGCGCTTGTAAGTGGCCAGGTCTTTACTTCTATCCTGTGCTGCCTCCTTGGGGGCCTGCGCCGCAGCGGGTTCGGCAGGGGGTTCTACGCTAGCTTCTTCCTCGTCTTTCGCAGGAATCTCCGAGCGTACTGCCGAAACCTTCTTTTTAGATTTCCCGCCTTTCAACTCATCGGGGATAATTCCTAGCAAGAGCCCCTTCTCAATCAGCTTCATCCGCTCTTTCTGCTGGATAGACTGATTCTCCAACTCATCGACGCGCGCCCAGAGACGAGCAAGTTTTAATTCGAGCTCATTGCCGTTCGGAGTCGTAGACGGACTTGGCAACGCAGGGCTTACTGCCGTATGGGGTACGATAGCTGGGTCGGATTCCCTAGCAGAGGCATCAACGGGAGCAGACTCTGCGCCGGCAGATGCATTTGAGAATAAGTGCTGACAAGCTGAAAGTGCCCATGAGCAGGCTATAAGAAATAGGGCGATCCGCAAAGCTTTGCTCCTCATCGACTTAAATTGCCTCGGCCACGCTGAGCTGACGAAGATAGTTGCGGATTTGAATTTTACGCTCGTCACTGAGCTCTGCAAACTCCACACCTATCCGAAAATCCATCTGATAGCGCTCGCTGTCGTCAGCGTCTACCAGCCGGTTCTTGATGCGTCTTTTCCATCGAATAGCTGCCTGAACCGCTAGCGGGTTTTGCATCGGCAAGTGTAAATTTGCCTGAGTATCTAGGTTCACATTATCCAGCGCGTTGATAAATGAAGGAAAATGGCTCGAAAGACAGATGCCACCCGCACTGATATCGACCAAAGGAATCCATCCAGCCATCGAGCGATAAACTTCAAAGAAGGGGGCCGCACCGGTATCGTTAGCTTCTGGCTGCCAAACGCTAAAGCTCATATAAGCCATGAATGCCGGGCTGACCTTAAAGCGCGAATTTTGTCGTCTCTCTATACTCGTCAACATGACCGGCAGCTGGCACGTAATGGTATCGCCAACTTTCTCAAGAACCTCCGTGATAAACATCACCATAGTCGGCATACCCATCACTTCGATCTTGATCGGTCCATTGAGACTCAGTTTTTCCAGGCCAAAGACCGAAATCTTATCGAAGCTCACCGTCCCTGACCTTTCTACTGTGATAGCGGCGAACGTAGCTCGGATGCCTAGCTTGATATTTTCTTTGGTGCGAATGATGACTTGCATCCGCCCTTCGCACATCTTGGTGAGAATCCTGGCAATGCGCTGGGGGTTGGTTATTTTTGAGGTGGTATCAGGATTCGGCTGAGTCACTCAGGTTTCCTTCAATGGTTTCAGCTGATCGTGAGACCTGACGCTGTCTCATATTGAATTACGCGCATTGCTACTCAGTATAAGTTTAGCCTCCATCTTACGAATAGTCCACGATAGCACTGGGCACCCTGATCGATGTGGCCTGGAAAACTGTAAAATATTGATATATATCTGGCTCAATATCGCTATCTAACCTGGAATTGTCAGGTAAAAACTGAGACGATAAGCGAAAGGAACTGGATAGGGCTCATTCATCGAACTCTTTTTTCCAGGCTCGCGGTTGGAGTTGCAAGAGTATGCGTTTTTTGCTTTTTAAACAAATCTTCTGCTTTGTCCTAAGCTGGCTCTTCTGCGACTTGGCTAAGGGAGCTGCTAGCGAAGATAAGGATCGCTTTCAAGGCGAGACTATCCCTAGCGAGTATCTCGATGATTATATCTTTGTGCTGGCTAACCAGGACGTTCCTATCGGTCCTAGCACTATCGAATTGAAGAGAGGAGAGGCGGGCTATGGGATTGACTACCACCACCATCTAGCAGAAGACTGGATAGTAGGTGTCGGTTATCGCCTTAAGTCGATGACTCGGAAATCGGGAAAAACTCTGTCTTTCATGAGCTTTACAAATCACACCCAGCGCGTCTTCAGGCTCTTTCACCCGCTCTATCTACTTATGGGGACAGAATGGAGTTACCTCATGCCGACTTTAGAGACGAGCATCCCCCCGATCAAGGACCCTGAATACGAAACTGAAATCGCTGTTGGTTTAAACGGCGCTCTTTGGTGGTATCTCTCCCCCCGAGTGCTCTTGGAGTTACGCACGACCCGCTGGCGAGGAACCAAAACCAACCGGCTGCACGGCTGGCAGTCTGATATTGGGCTAGGTTACGCATTCTAGAGACACCCTTTACTTGGGCGAATCTGGGCACTGGGCGAGTCGGACATCGGCTAGCCAGCCGAAGACGCGGCTAGCCCAGAGCCTTTGCAGACCATAGGCTCCACCGTAGACGGTTTTTTCCTTCATCTTGTTCATAACCATGATACTTCTCGTCACTATCGTATCTTTATGAACCATAATCCGTTCTGAATGCGAAGGAGTTTGGCCACTGGCCGTGCCCATAAAGATATCGTTTTGATTACTGCTGGTCAGACAATCAGAAGCCGCTTCACAGTAACCAGTAGAGGTATCCTTCAGCTCGAACTCGTTTATGAATTCTAGGTACGCACTCCAGGCTAGGCTACCTGGAATGTAGCCGGATACCACCAGCCGCTCTGGGCACAGATCAAAGCGTTTCAGAAGCTCCCGCGTTTCCGTTCGAGTGAACTGATACCAATGATCAACTTTTTGGGCATTCTGGGGCATCGATAAATTGATGAGCAGAATCTGCTTCCTGTCGAGCTCGAGCAGGGCATAGCTCATTCCACCATCCATCCCAATCGGCCAAGCCTTTTGCCCTGCAGAGTCGCCCTGAGCAAGTTTCACCGGTAATCCAACCGCTACAGCCTGATACTGCGTTTCCTGAGTATCTTTAAAATAGGCCACCTGATCGGCATCCCACTCGTAGCCCTCTAGCGCTCCGTAGCTCAGTATATTGATATCCGATTCGCTGGGACTTCCCCGCCGCGCGAGAAGCTCCTGAAAGACGATTATATCAGGACGAGATACGCGCAGTTGCTCGTCGATCAGTTCCAGTCGTTCACGCCTAAAAAGCCAGTCACCCTTCCAATTGCGATTTGTCATAGTCGACGGTATGCGCTGATTGAAAAGGTTCAGGTTGAGAACCGAAAAACTGCGCCCATCATAGCGCCCAGCCGGCTGAAAACCGAAGATCACGCAAGAATTCATGAGTGAGACGATCGCGCTTAAGCAGCCTAGGCGCCAGAGCTTCTTTTTCATCATTCAGCAGCCAAGATAGCGAGAAATAACCAATCGTTGGATTTCGCTGGTACCCTCTCCAATGCGAAGCAGAGCCGCGTCACGATAATGTCGCTCGATAGGGTACTCTTTCATAAGTCCATATCCACCAAAAGTCTGCTGACCTTCACGCGCACAGTATTCTGCAACTTCAGAACAGTAGAGCTTGGCCATCGCAGCATGCTTTTGAAAAGGCTTCTGAGTCTGCTTGAGCCAGGCGGCTTTATAGAGGAGCCCTTCTGCAGCTTCAATGCGCGTTGCCATTTCAGCTAATTTGAAAGCTACAGCTTGATGCTTTGCAATGGGCACACCGAAGGTTTGGCGCTCTTTTGCGTATTTGAGAGTGAGTTCCAGGGCTCCCTTGGCGAGACCCAAGCCCATAGCACCGATGGAAAGACGTCCGTTGTCGAGCGTCTCCATCATGATTTTGAAACCCTCACCTTTCTTACCTAACAAGGCGGATCCGGGAACTCGCACCTGATCGAAATAAAGTTCACCTGTATTAGAGGAACGCCACATCATCTTACCGTGCATTTCCTTACGGGTAAGACCTGGTGCATCGGCAGGCACAATGAAACAGCTGAGTTCGCTCCGGCCATCCGCTCGCTTACCCGTCACCGCCTGCACCGTGATACCTTCCGTGATGCGCGCCGCGCTGTTGGTTATCCAGATTTTTGATCCACTGATGACCCACTCGTCCCGGCTCTTATCGTAGATAGCCTTCGTTTGGCTCGCTTGTGCGTCGCTGCCCGCTTCGGCTTCGGTAAGACCAAAGGCCCAGAGTCCGCGCCCTGAGCAGAGCGAAGGCAAATATTTTTTCTTCTGCTCTTCGGTTCCGTAGTAGTAAAGGGGACCAATCCCGAGGCTGTTATGCGCTGCAATAGTTGCAGCTTGAGAGCCATCGATACGTGCCAGTTCTTCGACAGCGACTACGTAGGCCAGATAATCGAGACCTTGGCCGCCATAGGCGCTAGGAAGAAAAGTCCCAAACAATCCAAGCTCACCCATTTTTGCGGTAAGTTCGTAGGAGAACTCTTCTCTCTCATCCAGGTCATGAGCTCGAGGTGCAATTTCCTTTTCGGCAAAGCTACGCACTGTTTCACGGAGCATGCCCAGTTCGTCGGTATCTTGAAAAGAATAACTCATTGAATGTTTCCCCCTTGGATTATTTGTGGACTAAGACTTCAACCGTCTTCACGAATATCATCCCGCGTTCGCCCTTCACGACCAGTGTCGCCGAGAAGGATGCCCTTGTAAGAGCGCCAGCGTCTTTCGTTGATACGGCCTTCGGAGAGTGCCTGGAGCACGGCACAGGATGGTTCGTCAATATGCCGGCACTCACGAAACTTGCAGTGAGGCATCAGTGAACGGATCTCAATGAAGCAGTAGCCAAGCTCGATGGCAGTCCGCTCGCTCAAAACGAAACTTCGAATGCCCGGCGTATCAATTACCGAACCACCGCGACCGAGCTTGATCATGCTCGCGTAGGTGGTCGTATGCCGACCCTTGTAGAAGATCTCTGAATTAGGCTCGACTTCCTGCTCTATCTCTGGCCGGAACAGATTGACCAGTGACGACTTACCAACGCCTGAGTGGCCGCTGAGGATCGTAACTTTGCCGTCGAGCAATTCATGCAGCTCTTTGATCTCTGGCGAACGCCAGTTTTGAAACTCGACTTTAAGACTGATGGTTTTATAACCAAGCCCTCGATAGGTCTCAAGCTCCTTAGCGCAGCGCTCGCGGAATTCCTCGGTCTCGTTCTCAAGAAGGTCCTCTTTGTTGAGGACGATGATGGCCGGAATACCTTGCTCCTCTGCGAGCACTAGATAGCGATCGATGAGGCCCCATTTGACGAGAGGCGCCTGGTAGCTCGCGACGATGAGGAGCTGATCGACATTGCTCGCGAGAACGTGCTCGCGATCTTTTACGGCTGGATCACGCCGAGCTATCTGACTCTTTCGTGGCGATAAATGCTCGATAACGCAGCAGGGAAGATCTGTACCCAGATCAGCTTCCCGCTCGTCAGTAGGTCTGCACAAGACGCGGTCCCCAACGGCTATCGTGTTGCGCTCACCACGGCGGCTTTGGAGATGACGGCGCGCTACTGTCGCAAGCCAGACATCTCGGGTGTCTACATCACCGATTTGGCGTTCGGGAGATACAAAAGCATATCGCTTGTGAACTTCGACCACGCGAGCCGGAAACCATTCAGACCGCTCTTCAGCAAAAATCCATTTGTCTTCCGCCAATTCAAACTGGGCGTCCTCGGCCTTATGTTTCCTGCGCTTGTCTCGACCCCGGCGAATCTTATCGAAGTTAACCGTCGTATCGGAGTCCTTATCCCCCTGATATTTCCACTTGCCCATGGCGATCTTTATCCCTGCTGGTCGTCTTAAAAATGCGTTCGATGCTGCGGAGGGCATCCGCGGAGAGTAGGCGTTGCGAATTTTGAGCTAGTACGCCTACTCTTTCATCAATGCGAAAGGACTTGTCGTCGACCGTGATCAATAAGCCTTTACGTTTAAGGAGCTGTATATGTTTTTGAATAAAAGTTTTTTCTACGATCTCAGGGTTATTGAGACCACTGAGAATTGCGAGCCTCTGCGCCATGCGATGACACTGCTGGAGAAACTCGTCGTTATCAACGAGACCGATTTGACTATGTTTAGCCAAAAGAACGGCGGTAATGATAAAGCGATCGAAAGTGAAACCTAGGGCCTGCGAGAGGATATCGAGAGCCACCGATTGATCTGACTGGCTCAAAGGCCGGTGGTAGAAGTCGTAACCGACCTTGCGCAAGAGCCCCAATTCAGCCATGGCATCGGCGTACTGTTGGACTACGTCTTCGATCTGTGACTCTTCCCAGCTTAGTGTCAATTCCTCACGAAGGATTCCATAGATTTCTGCGCAACCTCGTCGAAGGGAAAGCATATCAATCTGTTCGTGCTGCTGGAAAAAACGGGCTATCAGCGAAGGCAGAGCAAAGAGATGAATAACATTGTTGCGGTAATAGGATATCAACGCGCTGTCGATGTCATTGAGATAAACCACATCTCCAGCGGCATGATGAAAAGTTGAGAATATTCGAAGCTTTTCCACAGCAGCAAAAATCTCATCAGGATCCTCAACTACCACCTGAACATTAGGATGGTAGGGTAGTTTTTTATGCAGCAGGACCATCTGCTGAAGAAAAATAGCCAACTCATCTTTAGGCAGAGCTTTCTGCCAAGCTGAAAGAAGACCAACACCGACAAAGGAGACTGGATTGAGAACCGCCGTCTGGTTCATGCGCCGTGCAATAAGGTGAGAAAGTTCGTGGACCTCTTGACTAAGCCAATCCGGACGCTCGTCATCGCTCTCTCGCCAGCCTGGTTGAGTGCTGTCGAGGAATTCTTCGAGAATAATGGGCTCGCCGTAGGAGACGTAGGCCTTGCCGTAATTAGCGCGCAAGAGTTTGCGTGCTTGAAGCAGCTGCAGCGCCGATTCTTTTTTCTTGGTCCCCCCGCTGAGCTCCTTGAGATAGCTCTTCACTTCCATGACCTTGTCATAACCCAAGTAGATGGGAACAATGGCGATGGGTCGAGTCGAGTTTCGCAAATAACTCTTCACCACCATGGAGAGCATACCGGTCTTCAAGGGCAGCAAACGGCCACTGCGACTTCGCCCGCCTTCGGGAAAGAAAGAAATCGGATAGCCATGAGTCAAGAGATAGTGAATGTACTCTTCGACAACGGCCGTATAGAGACGATTGCCTTGAAAAGAGCGTCGAATGAAAAAGGCTCCGCCGCGACGAATAAGCCAGCCCGCTGGAAAAAAATTCAGATTGATGCCGGCTGCCGTGTGAGGTGTGGGAAGCCCACTTTTATAGACGGTATAGTTAGCGAGCAGATAATCCAAATGGCTTCGATGCGTCGCGACATAGACGATTTCATAGTTTTGGGCAGCAAGCCGAGTCACGTTCTCAACATTGATAATATCGACGCCTGAGAAAAGCTTGGTCCACAGCTTGCCTAGGAGGATCTCAAACATCCGCACCATGGAATAGGTTTGGTCAGCTGAAAGCTCGCGCACATAGCTCCGGGCACGATTCTCAAGGGCCCTCATCACATCGACCTGACCCTTCGCTTCTTTTTCAATCTCGAGCCGCACCGGCCTGCCATTTGCCACGCGCGTGATGACCTGCTCCCGAACATAGAGCTTTTGGCCTAAGACTGTGTTGCGAACGCGGCGAAAGTGAATGCGGAGTATGCGCCGAATTTTGCGAGCAGCAAGATCAGCGTCTTTCTCAGTGGCAAGGATATTGTCGACTTCGAAAGGTTTAGCGAAGTAAACGTTGTTGTTGCGTCCCTGGGCGAAAACTATGAAGAGCTTTTGGAGCCAGCCGGCGTCCTCTTCGTCGTTGAATATCAGTTTAAAAATTGAAGGCTCTTCGTTGCCAGGATCCTTGCCCCAAAAAGGTGAGACGGGAACGATCAGCGCCTTCTGTCCGGTTTGTACCTGCACCTGCCGCACAAGATGCAAGAGAACTTGGCTGGGCCTGAGGCGACGAATGCGTTTAATGGGTCCGGTCTTTTCCAAAAAAAGACAGACCGCACGCCGCTTTCGATTGAAGTCGAGACCGAGATCGGGCTGAGGTAGTCCATGAACACGGCAATTCACAAGCAGTACCAGGTAGTCGATGATCGAGCGTTTCGGCAAGACATAGATCACAGGATCTTGGCCAAGTCCTAGATGCTCTTTTAAAGACTCCGGGTGCGCTTTGGTGTGAACCCACAATAGGACGGGACGCAGCAGATAGGACAAAGCCAGATGTCCGAGACGTATCAGTGCTTTCATAGCTCGCCCAGCTCCAGATTATCAATCAGGCGCACCGAGCCGAGATAAGCAGCAACGAGAATCACAGCAGGCTTTTCTAGCTGATCGGGACTTTGTATTAAATCATCTCGGTAGCGAATCTCGGCGTACTCTAGCCTAAATCCCGCCGACTTCGCGAGCTCGCGCGTAAAGATTTCGAGCAGCTTGGCCTTTAGCTTTTCGCCTTTCTTATAGGCGACGTTCACAAGCTGCATAGCCCGGTATATTTGGATTGCCTCACTTCGCTCAGCGGAATTTAATCGAAGGTTGCGGCTACTCATAGCCAGACCGTCCTTCTCCCTTAGAGTGGCGATGCCTTCTATCGAGATATCGAAAAACAGATCAAGCACCATTTTCTTGATCAGTTGGTACTGTTGATAGTCTTTCTTGCCGAAGAGGGCGACGTGCGGCTGAACGAGATGGAAAAGCTTGGCGACAACAGTCAGCACACCCTGGAAGTGACCGGGGCGATAATGTCCGCAGAGTATCTCGGACATGCCTTCATTAAAAATATAGGTCTGATAGCCGGCTGGATACATGTCCGCGGCATTAGGGATGAATAAAGCATCAACCTTCGCCGCCTCCAATTTGGCGCTATCACCCTGCAGCATGCGGGGATAGCTGGCGAAATCTTCCTTAGGCCCGAATTGCAGAGGATTGACGAATATACTCACGATGACGCGGTCGCAAAGTTCTTTAGCTCTCTTTACCAGGGCAAGGTGTCCGTCGTGAAGCGCTCCCATAGTCGGAACAAAAGCTATTTTTTGGCGCTCAGAGCGCCATTGTGAACAGGTTTTGCGGACCTCTTCGGGCGCGATAATAGTCGTGATCGGCACGCGGTTCCTCTCAGCATAATGCCAAATGAAAGGGGCTCAAGAAAGTCTTGCTAGTATTACACTTTCTGAAAGAAGAGAGCAAATGCTGGGGGAGGTGTGGAAGCGAGGGCTTAGCGGTCAGGAAAGATAGGTGGGGAGTCCTTTATAATCGCCATCTTGGCAATTCGGCTCTTCCTAAGCCTTGCACGTGGTTCGTCCGAACCTTTTCGGCTCCGTGGGGATCTTTATTCCAGATCCCTTCCTTGTCAATCCCATGAAGCAAGCTTCATACCTTATCTTTCGGTAGGACTGGCCGGAACTTTAGCGAGAAGTCTCTCGCCACAGAAGAACGGAGCCGAAAATAATTTGGCAGGACTTTAAAAATGGGATCTTTAGCGAAGAGCTTTCGGTGCTTCACGCTTCTTGGCAATCTCTACGTCTGAACCAGCAAAAGTAAAGCGCTTAGGCTCACCTTTTTTAACGTTAGCGCCGACGCGCTGTCCTTTGAAGTAAACTTCGACAGCTGCAGCGTTCTCCACATAGAGTTTGAGCTGCTCTTGGAATCCATAATGGTAGGTCTGTACCGTGAGTTTCTCAGTGCTCGGCTTTTCTTGATCCCGACCGACGGTGACTTCTACTGGCTCGAGGACTCGCATTTCTACGCTGAAAGTTCCCGCAGCATCTCGAATGGGAGGATTGCTCGCCACGGCAGCTCCTGCCACGACGCTGGTTGCTACGGTCTTTTCATTAACTTTTTCAGCAAGTTGTTGGACTGGACCCGTCGTAGGCGTATAGGTTTCTTCGACCTCTTGCACCGGTTCGGACCTTGGGATACTCGCTCGACTGTCCTGCTTCTCATTATAGGACCTGAGAAAGCTACTGCCGAGAACTAGGACGAGAAGGCCTGCGGCTATCAGAGCCAAGGGTTTGGTTTGCAAATAATGATGAGGGGCGAGCGATTTAAAGCGGCCTTTCCACTCATTGGGCTGAATTAACAAAACGCCCTTTTTCAGCTGCTGAAGCCGGCGCTCATCACGGCCGACCGCTAACTCTTCCGACGCTTTGCTCTGCACTATCAGACGTTCAAAACCCTCGAGGTATTCCGCGGGATTTTTACCATAGGCTTTGCATAGGTTGCGAATGAAACCACGGCCGAACATGGTTCCAGGCAAGAGGTTGATGCGTTCAGACTCCATCGCTTCGATGAAGGGAGCTGAGATGCGCGTGGACATCGCCACACGCTCGATCGAAAAGCCAGCGGATTCACGGGCAGCCTTCATCATGGAGCCGAAAGTCTCACGCACGACGGGAGTCGCACTCTGATCCTGCTGATTCGCTTCGTTCTGCTCGTTATCGGTCTTGATCACGTCTTGCCCCCTTTGCTAAAGGCGGCGATGGAGCCGCCTTTGAGCCCCAGGCCTTCCCTCTACAAGTTAACCATATTAAGCTGGATTTAAGAACTAGATTCTAACGACGCAATCGAGTTCCCAGAAACCAAGGGAGGCTTCGCGTGAATCATCGCCCTCGTCGAATTATTGCTCTTTTCGTTAGTTTAACTTTAATGACAACTATGCCGGGTTGTCAAACTCTGAAGGATCGAGGTCAGGAACAAGAGAGGCAGGCAGAACTTCTCACGACGCAGAAAACTCTAGTTGTAAATTTCATTAATCAGGGCCAACCAAATATGGCTCTCAAGGAATTACGTTCGCTCATCACCCAGCATCCGCAGGATGCCGACTTCAAGAACCTCATGGGCCTATGCTACTTATCTTTGCAAAATCCCAAAATGGCCCTAAAGTCTTTCGAAGACTCATACCGATTGGAGGCACGCGCCCCGGTTGCCTTGAATATCAGCTCCGCTTATATCGAGACGAAGCAGTACCCGCTAGCACTCAAGACTCTACGCAATTTACTCGCTTCGCCTCTCGGCAAAAACTACCAGCATCCGGAGCGGATCCATCACAATATCGCCCTCGTAGCTGAGCGGATGAATAAGGCCAAGCTTGCGGAAAAGCACTACCAACTGGCTCTTCAGGAGAACCCGACCTACTACCTATCGCTTATGCGTCTCGGTCAGCTCTACGAACGGAGCAAGCGACCAAATGAGGCTCAGCAGCAGTTCTATCGCGCTCGCGAAGCCTGCTTGAGGTGCTTCGATCCTATTTACGCTCTGGTTTCCCAGCAGCTGGGTCGTGGGCAGGGTCCATCGGCCGTCGCTCTTATCCAAGATTACCTCGGCAACAAAGAAGTCGAGGCAGCCGACCGCAACAAAGCCCGAAAGCTTCTTAGCCAAGCTCAGAGCACTGGCGCTGGTAGTGTGCTGTCGATTGGCAAACGCCCGGCCGCCAAGGGCACTCCCTTACCTCTTCGCTGAGCAGCTCTGGGCATAAATGGATCTGTTCCATTTCTGAGAAGCGATAGACAATAGGGAAGTACAGTCACGACCGAGAAAGGGCCACGCGCATGAGTCGCTCAGGCATCTGTTTATTTCTAGCGTTCTTGTCTCTCGCATTGCCCTTGAAGGCTGCTACACCCGAAGATCCGAAGGATAATAGCGAAAATCGTTACAAATCCCTGGAAACTCTCGCACGCGGACTTTTCTATCTTGAAAACCTCTACGTCGACCCCAGCAAGGTTAAGCCCGACGATCTCGTCTACAATGCACTCAAAGGCATCGTCTCGACTCTCGACCCCCACACGATGGTGATGCCGCGTCGTGCTTTTGATCAGTTGACTTCGGACACGCAGGGAAAATTCGGTGGCGTCGGCATTATCGTCTCGACTGAGCGCGGGAAGATGATCGTCGTATCGCCCATCGAAGACACTCCTGCGCATCGTGCCGGGATCAAGTCAGGTGACGAAGTTACGGCGATAGACGGCGTTCTTGTTGAGCAGATTAAGGGTACCGATGCCTCAGAAATGATGCGGGGCAAGCCAGACACTAAGATCACACTCACTATCAAACGCAAGGGCGAAGCCAAACCCATTCAGTTCACGATTGTCCGCGAGATCATCAAGGTCAAATCCGTCCGATCCGCCGATCTCGGAAACCGGATGATCTACACCAGGATCTCGAGCTTTCAAGACAACACTTCCGATGAGCTCAAAGACATCATCGAGAAAAACTCCAAAGACATCGGGGGTCTCATCCTGGATCTACGCGACAATCCCGGCGGTCTACTTGATCAGGCCGTGCAGGTTGCCGACCTTTTCATCGAATCAGGCGTTATCGTTTCTACGGTGGGCCGCACGGCTAAGGATGTTGAACGAGAATTCGCTCACAAAAAAGGCACTTTCAACAACTTACCGTTGGTAGTACTGATCAATGGTGGCAGCGCCAGCGCTTCCGAAATCGTCGCCGGTGCCCTGCAAGATCATGAGCGCGCACTCATCTTGGGTACCACCTCCTTCGGCAAAGGTTCCGTGCAAACCTTGGTCTCACTGCCCGACCATTCGGGCCTCAAGATCACAGTCGCACGTTACTACACACCCAAAGACCGCTCAATTCAGGCGAAAGGCATCGTACCTGATATGTATGTTGCTGCTGAAGCAGCTGTCGCCAAAATTGAAAACACTCGTAAAGAATCAGATTTGAAGGGACATATCGAAAGCGCCGACCTCTCAGAACTTGCTAAAAGTTCTGGAGTCCGCTCTGAAATCGAACAGTGGGATGAGCTCATGAAAGGTGACTATCAACTTGTGTCGGCCTATGCCTTCCTTCGCAGCATGCGATTTTTCGGAGGCAAGACTGCGCTGCCGACAAAGTCGTAATCATGCAGTATAACTGTCGTAGTTCTTAAAAGTGATGACGCGGTTGCCTTGAAAGCTGGTGGCAAGAAAACGCCGATGACGCGACATGCAAAAGCGCTGATAATTCAAGTAGGCTTTTTCATTGTCGAAGACTTTGATGATTTTCTTGCACTCAGCACAAACCATCATCGGATTATTCTTTGCATGCAAATTTATAGTTCGTTTGCAGCATTCAAGCAATTGAGGGGCTTCCTCGGTGCCCTCCAGAGGTAGCTGACTAGGCTCGCAATTGAATTCGGTATTCTCAAAGATATTCATGCTGCCAACTCCTTGATTAGGCTGTGTTTCCCGGGTTATTCATCTTACGCACTTTACTGATCGATGGCAAGTTATCCCCGTCTTTGACGCAGCTCAGAACTTACTTTCCCAATCCCCGCGGTCCAAATATCTCTAGAAAATGCTGCAAGAAACGCTCTTCGACGTGGGCACGATTAATCGAGGTCTTCAGCAGAGTTTCCATCGAGCAGACGGACCTCTCACGGATGCCGCAGGGTACTATAGTCTGGAACAGATCGAGAGAGTTGCTAATATTGAGAGCTAGGCCGTGTAAGCTTACGCGCTCAGAAACTCGTACGCCTACGGCACAGATCTTAGCGAGGCCAACCCAAACGCCAGGATGTAGCTTATCACTATAGGCGTCTATCCCAAAGTCCTGCAAGGTGAGGATAACCGCCTCCAGAAGATTTTCGACGTACGCTTTAGGTGCTAATCGCATGCGGCTGAGCGGCAGGATCGGATAGACGACGAGTTGCCCAGGCATATGAATTGTCGCTTCTCCGCCACGTTCACTATGGACCAACTCAATCCCTAAAGCTTCCAGTTCCTCGGGCGCTTTAAGCACAAAGGCAGGGTCACTGTGCTTGCCAAGGGTGATAACGGCTCTGTGTTCAAGCATTATAAGGACTGCGTTTCGCTCTTCCTTTACAACGCGTCGATGCCAGTATTTCTGGATCTCCCAGCCTTCGAGGTAAGAGACCGTGCCTAGTGAAATCAGGTCGAGCGCTTCAGAATCTGCAACTGACATAAGTACTCCAAAGCCTCGATTCGATACATAGCTTCGTCGGGATCCTTGCCCCAGGCGTAGACGCCGTGGCCCGCCAGTACCAAGATCTTCAGCTCCGTATTGAGTTCCGATCCTATTTCTCTGCCGAGCTTGAGCATATCTTGGGTGTTGGCTTTCACGGGTATCTCAATCGCCGTATCGTGCGTCTTGAGTCCGAATACTTTGAGCATTTCATTATCACGGAGAGTCATCGGTTCTTCGAGGAGAGCTACGCTGTGCGGAGGATGCACATGGAGCACAGCGCGGGCGCTAGCATCGCGGCGGTATATCGCGCAGTGGAGGGCCGTTTCATCAGAGGGTTTGCGAAAAGAGGGCTTGATCGCCTCAGCGCTCACAAGATCGATTGGCAAAAAATCCCGCAGCGTCAAGGCTCCCTTGTGAAGTCCACTGGCGCTTACCCACACCGATCCACGCGGATCGCGAACCGAAAAGTTACCGCCGGTCCCAGGGTGCCAATGTCGTCCAAAACTAAGCTGAACCAGATCTAAAGTCCGTTTAAGGTAATGCAGAGTCAGCGGTGAAGGCACAGGAAAGGGTGCCTCACGCTCTCGTACATGTTCTATTCCTTGGCTGGGTTTGAGCACTGCTACACTCCGAAGAGATGGGGATCACCGGCGCCGAGGCGAACCACGACGGGCTCATCTTCAGTAAAGTCGATAACGGTTGAATCCAGTCCGGCTAATTCTTCACCCAGATCGAGTAAAAGGTCGAGGCCGTGACCAAACTCTTCAAAGATCTGATAGCCCATCTTGGGCTGCTCGCCACTGCTGAGAAGAGGGACTGAAGTCGTAGCAATCGGCTTACCCCAGCGAGTAACCAGATCGCGAACGAGAGGGCTCAGAGGTATGCGAACGCCGACTACAGGCCGCTTGTCTTTGATCTGACGGGGCAAGGATCGATGTCGCTTCAAGATGACCGTATAGGGACCTGGCCAGCACTTTTTAAGCACGCGGTACTGGTTATTGTCAATGTTCCCGACCGTAGCGGCCATAGAAATGTCGGCACATATGAGTGAAAAGGGCTGGTCTCTCGGGTGAGTCGGCTTAAGGCGGCGAATGCGCTCGAGGCCCTTGACGCTTCTGGCGTCGCAGCCAAGCGCCCAATTGACATCCATGGGATAACCCAAGACACCATCGTTCTCAAGGATTTGACAAGCCTTGAGCATATGGCGCTCAGATGTCGGATTGATAAAGGTATAAAGGTGTTCACTCATAGTTCGCTCAGCGCGATATCCCCCGCTCTAGGCGACTCTGGTCGAACTTGCGAACTTCGTCAATCGCGAGCTTGACGGCATCGGGCGGTGTATGAGGCTGCAAACCATGACCCACGTTGAATATATGAGCGCGCGCCTGTAGTCCGGCTTCGCAGATATCGCGAACCTGCTGGCGGAGAACAGCTTCGGGTGCGAGCAAAGACTGCGGATCGAGATTACCCTGCACACTTACACTAAGCCCTAGATTGCTTATCAATGAAATCGCGCGGGAAAGACGGGAGCGCCAGTCTATAGCGAGTACATCGCCTCGGAATCCATTCAGTTCAAAAATAATTTCTAGACTCTGGCCTGGGTAATAGATGATCGGTCCATCCCAACGATTCTTGACGCGTTCTATCGTGCGATTCACAGCGGGAAAGATAAAGTCGCGATAATCGGTCGTAGTCAGTTGGTTAGCCCATGTATCAAAAAGCATGAGACAGTCTGCACCTGCTTTGACCTGCATGAGTAGATAATCGCTCGTTACCTCGACCAGAAGATCGAGCAAGCCTCGAAAGGTCTGGGGATCCGTCAGTCGGAGTTTTTTCACCTCGGTGAAAGTCTTGCTGCCGGAGCCTTCGATCATATAGCTCGCGACTGTGAAAGGCGCGCCTGCAAAACCGATCATGGTCTGATCGGGGCGAAGACTTTTTTTAGTTTCGACGATGGCCTGCCCGACATAGCCTAAATCTTTTTCAGCATCGGCATGCTTGAGCCGCTTGAGATCGGCAGCTGATCGAACGGGATGACTGAGCTGGGGACCATGCCCTTTGTCGAAGGTGAGGTCCTGCCCCATTCCGATGCAAGGGATCAGGATGTCCGAGAAAATGATCGCGGCATCGACATCATATCGGCGCAAAGGCTGCAGCGTCACCTCGGAAGCGAGCTTCGGGTTCTGGCACAGTTCAACAAATTCAAGTTTACGCCTTATTTCCATGTATTCTGGCAGGTAGCGCCCTGCCTGCCTTAAAAACCAGATAGGTGTCCGATTCGACTTTCTTCCCAGGGCGGCATCAACCAGAGTTTTCCCGCTCACCAATCCCTCTCCTTTGCACTAGCAAATAATCCTTGTGTTCACGGCGCCGCCTCAGCTAGGCGGTGCTGGTGAACTAGACAGGCCCAGCTTACCATGAGACAATTAAAGAGCAGAGTCACATTTCCAGCAGTCTCTTCTTCCGGCCATTCGCGCCGAGACTTATGCTTTTGCGTCCTTTTTGATGGAGGCCTACATGGCCGAGCTTCACACAGCTCCTGCCAATCTATCCGAACTCGGACGACTGCAGCGCTTGGGCCGCAAGCTCGACTCTTGGGAAGTGCTGCTTGAAAATCACGGCCGCAGCGCCGGCGTATCAGACCGTGATCTGCAGCGACGGAGAAAGAGGGTCAGTGATCTACGCCAACGCTGGGAGCTCTTGCAAATGCGGCTTCAAACCAGCGAAGCCAGCGAAGGATACCGCTCTTCAGGGGGCCTTCCGCCCCTCGATCTGTGCAGCCATGAAGAACAGATCCTCTGCGAGCAGTATCTCGATGCTCAATATAAGATAAATCAGCAGCTCGTTCTCCAGCTCGAAAAGATTATGCGTTGGGTTGATCAAGCGACTCAGGGGCAAAAGCCTGGCTGGCGAACCAAGATGCGCTTGGCAAAAATCCGCCGTTACCTCGTTGAACTAGACGACGAGCGCCAGCGCCTCGACCCACATCGGGCGAAGCAGTCCTACAACTGGGAAAAGCTTGCCGACGGACTACTCCTCTATCGCGATCCACACGTTGAGGTTAGCGATACTCGGCTTGCGTTTGAGAAAGTTGTGCGTCTCACGAGTCAAGTGGCTGCACTCCAGAACCAGATTCACGAATTGCAGAGCAAAACGCAGCGCATGGAACAGTGGCTGAAACAGGCGCATAAACGCCTCAAGGGCACTCGCCCACCGGCGCCGCCCTTGGCTGAGGATTTGCGTCTGATTGCTCACAAAATCGATCTCTTGGGCCTCGAAGACCTCAATCGATCTAAATCACGCATAGCCCTTGCTCGTCGCTATCTTGAGAAGTATCTCGATCGCGAGGCTCCCATCTCGCTGGATGAAGAGGACGAACTATGATGGTGCTGGAACGGCTGGACAGTGAAATCGACCGCTGGGAACAGGAACTCGCAGCGATCGAGCAGCGCGGGGAGACGGGGCCTAAGCGTCAGGTTCAGATCCTGAGCAGCAAAATGCAGGAGCTCCGCAATCAGACCAAGCAGATTGAGAACCTCGTCGAGCATGCGCGAGTAGCCGAAGCTACTGAAATGACCGTAGCCCCTCAGCTCCGGGCGATCATGTTTTGGGCCCGAGAGTTCTCGGACCGAGTTGAGGACTTCGCACTGCGCTACAGCGATTATCTCGGCAAACTCCTCTGGCTCAATCTCTTACGGGGCCGGCTTTTCGGTAGCAAAAAACCCTTCCAACTTGATATTGCCGAAAATGATATCACGACGATGCTGAGCCGCAAGCAGAGCCTTGAACAAAGCGAGCAAATGCTCCAGCAGGAGCTAGAGATCGCAAAACACCGCGAATATGAACTTCGCAAAAGCTACGACACCTTCCATTATGAAGAGGCCAGCCGCCAAGCTGCCCAGAGCTTTGCCTCATCCACCTATTCTAGCCAGAAGGCAACGCTTGAAGCCTTTGGGTGCCTGCTGCGCACCATGGCCGTTCATTCAGCCCAGGAGAGCGGGCAGGTCAAAAAGATACAAAAGCTGACGGTGACCTTCACGAAGCGCTCCCAGAGCTTGATGGAAGATTGTTCTGAGCTTTTGCGGCAGGGCGCGAGTGCCCAGGGTTCGCAGCGTCGCCGCACTGTCCGCCTCATGCATCAGTCCCTCCGCGAGATGCAGCGCCTCGAGTCGGAAATAGACACGAGTCTAACTGTGCTCAGTCCCGGCGCCCGTAATCGGCAGCCTTCATTGATAGTGAAAAAGACGGGAAAACAAGCTACAACCAGTCGGCTTTCCTTGTCCGAATAAAGCACGGAGTAAAACGATGGACCATGTCAGACCCTTAACCGCACTTAGCGAAGATGAAAAATTGTTCCAAGGTGAAATCGAACGTTTCGCCTACCAAGTCATAAAGCCTCTTGTGATGTCGATGGATGAAACCGAGACCATGGACCCTGGCCTTATCAAAAAGATGTTTGATGCGGGTCTGATGGGCATCGAGCTGCCTGAGCAGTTCGGTGGATCGGAAGGTAGTTTTTTCATGGCCATACTCGCTATTGAAGCGCTCAGTAAGGTCGATCCGTCCGTCGGCGTTTTGGTCGACGTGCAGAATACGCTCGTCAACAATATCTTCCTCCGCTGGGCGAATCCGGCTCAGAAAGCCAAGTTTCTGCCTCAGCTAGCGAGTAAAAGACTGGGTAGCTACTGCCTCACAGAGCCTAACTCAGGTTCAGATGCTTTTGCCTTGAAGGCGAGGGCTTTCGACGAAGGCGGCCACTGGCGACTCGAAGGCAAGAAAATCTTCATCACCAATGCGAAAGAAGCTGAGATTTTCATCGTCTTCGCCAATGCCAATCCTGAGCAGGGCTACAAGGGCATTACAGCATTTATCGTCGAGAAAGGTACGCCTGGATTCGCGATAGGCAAAAAGGAAGTGAAGCTCGGAATTCGTGCTTCTTCCACCTGCGAGGTCCTCCTAGAGAACGTTAAAGTTCCTAAGGAAAATCTCCTGGGCGAATATGGCAAGGGCTACAAGATTGCAATTGAGACTCTCAACGAAGGCCGCATCGGTATCGCAGCACAGATGCTTGGTCTGGCTCAGGGCGCGTTCGATGGGGCGATGAAGTATGCGGGTGAGCGGGAGCAATTCGGCAAGCCACTTCGCGATTTCCAGGTCATGCAGCATCAGATCGCAGAGATGGCAACTGAAATCGAAGCGGCCCGCCTGATGGTCTACAACGCTGCGCGCCTGAAAGACGCTGGCCTACCCTTCCTCAAAGAAGCAGCGATGGCCAAATACTATGTTTCGGATATCGCCGAACGGGTCGCCTCACGCGCTTTGGAAGTTTACGGCGGCTATGGCTTCATAAAGGAATTTCCAGCTGAGAAATTCTACCGCGATGCGAAGATCGGCAAGCTCTACGAAGGTACTTCGAACATGCAGCTTCAGACTATTTTCAAGTGTCTAGCTGACTGAGATCCCACTTCCAGATACGAAGGGGAGCGGACTCGACCGCTCCTTTTGTTTTTTCCGTCTATCTCCGGTCTTAAGGAGTCCGCCCATGCTCCGCTTTAGCCTAGTTCTCCATCTAGCTCTGGCTAGCTTTTCCTTCAAAAATGTCTATGCTGAGACCTCCGCAGAGCGTCGGTTGGATATCGAGGATGCGCTCAGAAACAGCATGTGTGCAAAGACCGAGCGAGAGGCTGCAGTGAAACCGCTTCGGCTCTGGCAGGCAGGTATCTACGATGCACAAATGGAAGCTAGCTGGATCGAGGCTGAGGAAGCTATTGATCCAGCCGAACTCGAGCAAGCGGCTCAGGAGCAGGCAGCGACTCTAAACCATGGCGGCTATGCTTACGGATTCTGCGGGAAGCAGCATGCTTGGATCCTTAGCAGCCCGGCCTCAGGCCCCGTATTGGAAAAGAAGGCTGGAAATATCCTCATCCTTAATTCTTCGCGACTAGCCCAGGCCTGCCAGCGCCTTGATGTCGACGCAGCCGGAGCCCAAAGTGGCCAATCGCGGGTAATCCTAGCGGGAAAAAAGCCCCAGGAGGAGGCGATGCAGATCAATGCTGGTCTTTTAAATGCCGGAACCTTATCTGTCACCTGTCACCCACCTGAGCCTCAAAAAAGAGGGCCTGAGCTCTGGGCTCTGATGCCAGTAGGCGAATGGGAGCACGTTGAACTTCCCCATGTGGACCTTCTAGAAGCTGAGAATTTTAAGAGTTTAAGGGCCTGGCTCCAAACGCTGCGCAAAGATCTGAATCTGCGTCCTTTGCAGCAAGACCACGCTCTTCTTGCTCGCTTTGCGAAAGACTTACTCAGCCACAGTTCGATACGTCATCCACGCCCTCTCATAAAAAAGCAGGCGGAAGAGTTAAAAAAGTCGCGAGGGCATTGGCTGGGTGAGAATAGAGTCAAAGGCAGCCGCATAAGTGAAATGGCCTGGCTTCTGTGGCACTCTCCGCAGCATCGAAGGCTCCTTCTCAATCCTAAGGCCAACGCCATCGGTCTCAATATTTCACAAAAAACACCAGAGAAACTGCTTGTCATGGTCATCGCAAGAATCTAGCATCGCTGTCGCCATTGACATGTGATGTTGACTGAGGTCGCTATGAGCTTGAGAGAGCAGCTTCTTAAATCCGGTTTAGCTAGTAAGCAGCAAGCCAAAAAAGCCGACAGGGAAGCTAAAAAGCGTCAGCATGAAGCCTTGCTTGCTAAGCGGGAAGGCGAAGCCGAAGCCCAGGATCGTATTTCTAAAGAAATTGCTGATCAGGTGCTGGCCCAGCAGGAAGCCGATCGCGAGCGAAACAGACAGCTAGAAGAAGAGCGTCGCTCGCGCGAGGGCGGGGCC
>JBGSTX010000385.1:0-1956 GCA_041736305.1 Oligoflexus sp.
GCCTTTACCACTTCGGCGAAAACCAAGCATAGGCCTAAAGGTAAAGGGTTGGGCTAGGATCACGATCACCCCAAAGGCGAAGGCCAAGCCAATGTCAAAGGCTAAGTTTAATTGACCAGTGGCCGACGCCATAGGCGAGGCTACTCAGCGCTTGCTGAACCAGGGGCTGTTCGCTGAAAACGATGCTGGTCACGGTCGAGGGGCTTTTGTGGATAAACTTCGACAAGGAGTCCGCTTCGTAGGTCTGGAATCTAGTAAAGCTTACCGTTGAACTCGCGAGCTATCAGGTGATCCACGACCATTTGAGGGCATTCATCGCCCAAAGGGAATCCGAAGGCCGGGCACTGCCCCGCTATCTTCTGGATGAGTTCGATGCTTGGCCATTACTTCCGTGGGAACCTGTCAACGCAGCTCTAAACTAGAGCACGTGAACACTCATACATGCCGGAGGTTCGTCATCGTAAAGTACTCACACCAGAAGCCTTTCAGACCAGAGATTCTCAAGAAAATCTTCCCAATACATATGCTCAATACCTGTCTCAAAGGTCATAGCCTGCGGATCAAGTGATACCACAATCCGTCTTTTCCAGCTCTTCTCCTCACCCAGAACTTTAAGTCCAGCATGATCTCTTTCACTGACTTTCTTTGCGCTTTTCACTTCGATGGCAAAATCATCACCGATGAGGAAATCCACCTCCTGCTGATTTTTTGTACGCCAAAACGTTAGATCATCCCGCCTTTTATTATACGATAAATAGGCTCTAAGCTCCTGAGCGATGAAATGTTCAAAGGCCCGCCCGATTAAGTCGCCGCTGGGGGGAAGTTGGGATACCCTGTTTAAGGCATGCATGACCCCAAGATCGAAAAAATAAAACTTTGCTGTGCTCACTGCTTTTCGCTTTTTTGACTTCGTCCATGGCTGCACCAGGAATCCAAGGAGGGTGTCTTCAAGTATCTGGTAGTAGTCTCGCACAGTATTGGGAGCAAGTTGGGCGTCTTGAGCAACCTTAGTGAAGTTTAATATCTGCCCACTGCAGAAGGCGGCCTGCTCGAGGAATCGGGAATAGTTTGCTAAGTTGCGTACAAGCGCTTCGGCCAGAACTTCTTCCTTCAGATAGGTATCGACATAGGCATAGAGATAGTCTTGACCAGCAGCATCAAGATAAGCCTTGGGTAGCCCACCCATGAGCAAGTAACGCTCGAATTCAAAAATCTTTGCTTTTTTGAGCTCCTGCCAGGTGAAGGGAAACATGAAAGCAGGAAACGCCCTGCCAGCTAGCAAGTTGCTGCCCGATCGTCGAAGTTTGCGGGCGCTGCTTCCTGTGAGCAAAAAGCGCTTTCCCCTACTCTCGATAAGCCGATGCACCTCGTTGAGGAGCTCTGGGATTCGTTGAATTTCGTCGATGATGATCGTTTCCCGGACACTCAGAGACTCAAGCTCATGCGGATCATTTTGAAGGCGAAGATAGACCCGAGAATCAAGCAGGTCAATATAAGTGGCGTCGAGTTCTGCCAGGGACTGACGGATGAGATAGCTTTTACCGGTGCCGCGTGCTCCAAGCAAAAAGTGAGAGGATTTACTTAATAAATTCAATATATTAATATGTCTATCTACCATTATGCACCGCTTTCGTGTAATTTCCGGAAATTCCACGGAACTGATTCAGTATATCGGCTATGCGATTTTTTGCATGGAAAATAGTCAATAGAAAGTCTAATTGACTGCCTCAGCTGTCTCTCTTTTACTCAATGTATTGAGTAAAATCAGGATGTGACTTGTGTATAGACGACAACTAATTGATACTATTATGAAAAGACTGAATGAACCGCGTTCTTTCATACAAATCCTCTCAGGACCGCGCCAAGTCGGCAAGACCACTCTGGTGATGCAGCTAGAAGAGAGCAGCGCGGTACCGCAGATCTATGCCTCGGCCGATGAAGCACAGACGCGCGATC
>JBGSTX010000389.1:0-5389 GCA_041736305.1 Oligoflexus sp.
ATCGAAGACTATAGCGACAAACTTGATGACGAAGGCAAAAAAAACCTCGGTCGGCTGATGACCATGACTGATCAAATGAACGCGCTGATCGATTCACTCCTGCAATTTTCTCGAGTGGGTCGGATGGAACTGCTGCTGCAGGACATCGATTTCACCGATCTGATCGAGGGGCTTGGGGATTCACTGCGACCTCGTCTTGAGCGAGAGGGGGCTACCGTGCGCATAGTCAGTCCTTTGCCACTGGTCTTGGGCGATAGACTTCGGCTCACTGAGGTCATGCAAAACCTCATCGTCAATGCCGTGAAGTATAATGAGCAATCCGATAAAACTGTCGAGATCGGCTGCTTCACGCGAACCGATGCCGCCCAGACAGACGAAACGGTCTTCTTCGTCCGCGATAACGGTATTGGGATCGAAGATGAGTACCACGATCTGGTCTTCAAAATCTTTCGGCGTCTCCATCCCCAAGATCTTTACGGTGGTGGCGCCGGTGCTGGGCTTACCATCACCAAAAAAATTATCGAGCGTCATGGCGGTAGGATTTGGTTTGAATCAAAGCTGGGCACAGGGACGAGCTTTTTCTTCACCCTCCATCCTGAAAATGTCGAAGACTTCGTTCAAAGACGGGAAGGAGCATCCTCATGAGCAGCTCCTTCGAATGTGATGAGATTTCTGGCGAGCTTAACGGATCAGATTCAATGCGAGGTATCCTCCACATCGATGACTCCGAGGTTGATCATGCAGTCTTAACCCGAAGCTTTAAGCGGGTCGGCATTGGGGCTGCGCTTTATTGGTGCAAGAATGCTCGCGATACGCGCGCTTTTTTGAATCACGAAGGTGACGAGAGTAAACAAGCCACGCCTCGACCCGCGCTTATTCTGCTCGATCTGAGTTTACCCGGAGAGAATGGTCTATCGATTCTTAAGACTCTCAAATCGTCACCTCAGTTTGCGTCGATTCCGGTCATCATTCTCACTTCGTCAACCTATCCGGGTGATATAGAAGCCTGCTACGCCCTCGGTGCCAATAGCTACCTTGTGAAGCCCCTTGATTCGAGAGATATGGATCGACCAGCGAAAGCTTTTGCGCAGTTTTGGCTCGTCCATGCGTTGCTCCCTGCCGCCAATAACCGGCAGTCTAACTGCATTTATGGCAAAGGTGATACATGAACAGGAAGATAGAATCTCTAAAAAGTTGGAGAATCTTGCTCGTTGAAGATAGTGAAATCGACCGCAAAATGTATATGCGTGCTTTACGGACCGATACCGAGTCTCTCTATGAATTCCTTGAGTTGACCAGCGGCCACGATCTTCTGAAAATTGCCGAGCATTGGGCTCCTGATCTTATTATCCTCGATAATAGCTTGCCAGGATTGAGTGGTATCGAGCTGATGAGGCAAATCTATAGCACTCACGGTAAACTGCCATTTCCTATCATGATCGCGACGGGAACCGGCAATGAGGATATCGCCGTCGAGGCCATGAAGATGGGTGTGCTCGACTATTTGGTGAAGGATCGACTCATCCCCGAGCGTCTCCGCGAGCAGGTCTCCCATGCTTTAGAAAAGAGTACATTGCAAAATACTCTGGCCGCTCAGCATCTGGTACTGGAACAAAACCAGAGACGTTTTGAGTTGGCTATCAAAGCTTCGAGCCTCGGTATCTGGGAATGGAATCCAGCGAATGATAGTCTTTATCTGAGTCCAGAAGCCGAGACCTTGCTGGGTCATCTGCCCCGGATAGGGCCGTACTTTCTGAGCGATTTTATAACTCTCTTACATCCGGATGACCGAGATGAGACGCTGGCTAAGCTTATGCAAGTGGAAAGCTCGCAGAATTCAAATCAGCACGAGTTTCGACTGCAACTTGCGGATAGCAAGATCCGCTGGTTGGCATCTGACGGCATGGCAATCTTTGATCGCAGCGGCGCGACCCGTTGTATAGTTGGGACCTTTCTCGACATCACGATGCGTAAAACGGTCGAGCTTGAACTCGCCGAGGCCAAAGAAAAGGCGGAGCTTGCCAATCAAGCCAAGAGTGTGTTCCTGGCTAACATGAGTCACGAAATTCGCACACCCCTCGGCGCCATCATCGGGTTTGCTGAGCTAGCCCTTGATCCAGGCGTTTCGGCCGCCAACACCCAGCATGCATTGGCAACGATCTGGCGTAATGCAACGCTTCTGGGCCAGCTCGTAGACGAAGTTCTTGACCTTTCTAAAATCGAAGCTGGCTGTCTCGAGGTCGAGTTGAGCGAAGTCGACCTTCCAGACCTTCTCACCGAGGTCGATACTCTCCTCTCCTTGAAAGCCCAGAGCAAAGGGCTGGCACTGGTCATGGAGCTCGATAAGGATCTGCCGAAACTCGTGCGCACCGATCCGATGCGGCTCAAGCAATGCCTTGTTAATGTGATAGGCAACGCTCTTAAATTCACCGAGCGAGGCAGTGTGCGGGTGATCGTCAGCTTGCAAGGATCCAAACTCAGATTTGCTGTGATCGATACCGGGATCGGCCTGACAGTCGAGCAGCGCGGCCGTATTTTTCAGCTATTTTCTCAGGGTGATGCTTCAACCAATCGGCAGTTTGGTGGCACAGGTCTCGGACTTGTTTTATCGCGAAATTTAGCGGAAGCACTCGGCGGTAGTCTGGAACTGGTCGACAGCTTACCTGGCTTCGGCTCAACCTTTGTCCTTACGGTCGATTGTGGCTCTGGCGTTGCCCAGGATCGACTCCCGCTGCCATTAAAGGCTAGCGAAGGACCAGCCGTGAGTCTCGGCGGGATGAGTCTTTTGGTCGTTGACGATGCGCCTGACAATCAATTTTTAATCAAGCAGTTTCTCGAAAGCGCCGGTGCAAGAGTGGAAATTGCATCAGACGGCCGTGAGGGAGTCGCGAAAGCCTTGGAGCGGACCTACGATCTTGTCCTTATGGATATCCAAATGCCGTATATGGACGGCTACGAGGCCATGCGACGCTTGCGTCGAAGTCGCTTTCAATCGCCCATCGTGGCCTTGACAGCGCATGCTCTGAAGAGTGAACACGACCGGGCTATGAGCGAAGGTTTCTCGGCTTTTCTGTCAAAGCCGATTCGAAGAGCAGAACTCCTCAGCACGATTCAACGCGTGATCCGCAAGAACTCTACGCACTTAAATTCTGCGATAGCTTTCGAAAGAAGGGACTCATGATTCTGGCTGCGTTAAAGGCAGAGACAGCAGCACTTAAGCTCGCCTTGATAATCATTGCTCTGCCTAGGACGCTTTTTCAGTAGAAGGCGGATCTTGGACGAGTGGAACTTCCATGAAAAAGGCTCTTGGAAGACTTATCTCGAAGACAAAAGGCCTTGTATCGCGACCCAGATCTGTCTCTGTAAAACGCAAACGAATGTGAGCTTCACGCTGCTCGAGAGTAGCACGCACGGCATCCAGTCCAACCCCACGACCCGAAATCATAGTCGCCACTTTTTTCGTACTGAATCCTGGCGCAAAGATAATCTCTTCGATCTGAGCTTCGGTGAGAGGAGCTGCGAAGCTTGGGAGACCAGTTTCAACGCTTCGTTCCTTGATGCGTGACAGGGATAGACCTGGTCCATCATCTTGCAAAGTAATAAGCAGTCCCGAGCCTTCCCTTCTGCAGATGATCGAAATGCGCCCCTGGGACGATTTACCGGCAGCAAGGCGATCCTTTGTGCTTTCAATGCCATGATCCAAAGCATTGCGCAAAAGATGGCCCATACTGTCCGTCAGAACATGGACGGCAAGGTCCGTGAGATAAATTCCAGACGCTTCGATGTTCATCTGGGGTATTTCTTTAGCCAGTTCGCCGGCCACACGTTCCAGATCCTGATGAAAATCTTGAAAGAAGCTTTCGGCGGAAGTCAAAACTCGCGGAATGAGCAGCTCATTGAGCTGTTGCCAGCGATAAGCCTCTGACGAGTAACTGCTTGCAAGGATCTGCAGCAAGGGCTGTCGCTCGATAGGGACCTGATCGGCAGCAGCCTTCATCGGCAGACGGTTCTGAATGAATTCCTGACAAGTTTCTAGCTCACTAGTCACCGTACTCACAATATTTCGCAAGATATCTCGATTCTGCGAGCTGGGGCTGATCGATTGCTTGTGTAAGATCGTTTCCGCTTCATGCACCTTGCTGGCCAGCTCGTCAAGGTTAAACGAGCGAGCATTGCCTTTGAGGGTATGGAGATCACGCGATATGCTGAGCAGGCCAATTTCTGGTGCTTGCTCAAGGCCCTCCTTCACCTGCGATAGAAGGGTCAACGAAGATTCGACAAAACGCATAAATCGCTGCGAATTACTACTCAGAATGATCTGCAGGAGTTGCAGTTCTCCCTGGTTGCGCCGGGCTGCTAACTGCAGTTGCCTGAGGCCTGTCACATCGCGGGCGGTGACCAGAATCTTGTCCGTATCGTTGTGTTCATCGGCGATTGGTGCCCAGGACAGTTCCAAGATTTTTTCCCCGTGGGTATCCTGCCAGAGGACTTCTTTGGGTAGACTAGCACCGTTGACTTCGAAATTCAGCGGATCTTCGCCGAGACTGAATTCCAGCGCGGTAAGAATACGGTTTTTTTGGTCCATCTCAAGCTGGCAGCGACTCAGAAAAATATCCTGGAAACTTTTATCTGCCAGTTGATTGGACCCAAGTATAAGCTTCAGATGTTCGGAATACCTCGGATGAATCGTCAGACTTGGACCCTTGAGCATGAAAATGCCCTGCTGAATGTTGCTAAGAATGGAGCCGATCTCCCGAGTTTTTTCTTCCACCAGAGCTTCCACTTCTTCCACATGAATCTGCAACTGGCCATTCAAACCTTGGATATCGGCAAGAAGTTTCGCCTGAGTTTGAAAGGCTGCTTCGCGCTCTTCCAGGTAGCGCTTCAACAAAATCGATAGCATGGCCATCATCATGAGCAATCCACCAAAAGGAATCATGGTGGTGAAGGGTGATTTGAAATTTGAGGAGTAGCGAAGAATATCGTGAATCGCCGCGAAAGCGATGGCGATACTGCCCACCATCAAAATTCGTGCTTCCAAATTCTTCCGCACAGCCGACCAAATAATCAAAGGGATCAGAGCCATAAGACTCGGAAAGACGGCAGCATGCAGCAGCGGCAGCAAATACCAGGCATGGACACCGCCTAAACCGGAAATAAGAGCGACGGTCGCCGCCATGCCCCAGTTTAAGCGGGACACAAAACTAATCAGTTTACTCTTGGATTGGGTGACCATGGACAGGAAAGAAATCAGGGGTAACGTAATAGCGATCTCAAGAATCGCTCTCGCAATATCACTGACGGAATAGGCCACGATACGCTGATCCATGCTCCATAAGTTTTGAGCGAGGCTGAAAAACAGATTTGCCATAAAAGAGACGCCAAGCAA
>JBGSTX010000390.1:0-10172 GCA_041736305.1 Oligoflexus sp.
GCGTGCTCTTACCCGAACCGTTAGGTCCGACCAGCCCGCAACGTTCTAGCTGCCAGCTCAAATGCAGGTGCTGTATAATAATATCTTGATCTGAATAGGAAAACGAAAGATCGTGGATCTGAAGCATAGAGTCCCTTCTAAGGTGAAATAACCTGAGTCCGCCTTATCGCAATTTAGATAGGCGATGAAATCACTTGGTTTTTTTTCACTTTAGATACGCATAGCGAGTCGGACGGGTCCGACAGGGGTCTCCTAAAAAAAAGCGTCGCCTGACTGGCGACGCTTTATTCTTAAATGATGCTGCGCAACTTGGCAAGCCTAAGTCTCAACCCTGATGCAGAGCTGCCTGCTCGATAATCTTAAGACAACGTTCGTTCTGCTGGCGAGCGACGAGGAGCCCTTTGTGAATCGAATCCGAATATCCCGCGTCCAGCATGGGTTGTATCACAGTTGACTTGTCGGGGGTGACAGCGAAGAGGCAAGAGACTCATGACGTAATTGCGAGCAACTCCCGGCTCGAGCTTCTTGACCACATCGGGAACCGTTTTTCTATAAGTTTCTGCATACTGCTTCCGCTGATCTTCCTGTCCTGCAGGAAAGAGATTGCTGATGATCGCCGAACGATAAGCAGCCGATAGCTTACTCTTCTGACTGACGATCGGTTCGAGAAGAGCGAGTTTTGCCTTATAGTCTGGCCAGCGCGCTTCTGCAGCGAGAGCCTCCTTCTGTCCAAAGCTTCCTGGATCGCGCGCCAGTTCTTTGGCAATCAACTCTTTAGAGTTAGGATAGGCGAGACCGCTCAAACCCTGTAGGACTTCCCACCGCTGGTCCTGATTGAGCTTCATAGATTTTATGCCCTCGCCCTTGAAGAGCGCCGAGAGTTCCGTGTTCTTCTGCGCGAGCGTGAGGAGCTGCACGTAGGTGTCAAAGAGCGTATTGCGCACGTCGGAATCTGTCTTGGAGTCGGTGAGGCGTTTCTGATAAGGCAGCATGAGCTGTTCCGCTACGGATTGTCTTTGCTTAGGATCGGGCAAAGACTCGACATAGCCCAGAAGATTCCGCCCTAGCGTCCCATCGATAGCGCGCAGAACTTCATAGTCCTTTTCCCGCGGCATCTGATCCTTATAAAAGCCGAGATAAGAGTTCAGTGGCAGCTGGGCATTCTCTACCATCGAAGCCATCTGCAGCCAGATCATCATCCGCATCTGCGGTTTAGGAATCAGGTGGACCATCTTCTGGACTTTTTCTCTGGTTTGCTCGTCGAGTTCGACTTTTACATAGTCATAGTCTTCGTCGTTGGGAAAAACTAGATCAGGACAGGGCAAACCCTTCGCCTGCGGCCAATCGGTTCGCGCGCCTTGGTAGCTCAGAGCTTCCTGCCGGATGAGGGAAAAGCCGGTGTTCGGGCTAAAGCGATAAAGACCAACTTTGGTCCGGTGCTCGCGCAGAGTGGGAAACGCAGCCGGAGCGCTTTGCAAGAGGGCTAGGCTCTCTAGCTTACCGCTTTTGCACTGCAGGTCGACACTGAGCGTATTCGGTCCTGCAGTTTGAAGCCAATCCCGGGTAAAGTTTGCTAGCGAACGACCTGCACTGCTTTCAAACGCAGAAATCAGATCGCCAACTTCCGTATTCTGAAACGCATACTTCTTAAAGTAAGCCTGTAGCCCTTCATAGAAAGCCTTATCGCCGATGACAAAGTGCAGTTGCTTCAGAAATGCTGCGCCTTTGCCGTAGGTGATCGCATCGAAGTTCGCCATGGCCGCATCAGTGTGCGGAATGTCGGCAACTATAGGATGCGTCGTAACCAAATCGTCGGCTGCGTAGGCACCGGCCTTAGAGCGGCTGTTGCCGAGCCAAATCTTAGGGAAGCGAGGGTCCGCGGCCATCGCCAGCGTACTGGCGTAAGTAGCAAAGCTTTCGTTGAGCCAGAGATCATTCCACCAGCGCATAGTCACCAAATTACCAAACCACATGTGAGCCATTTCGTGGAGAATAGTATGCGAGAGGCCTTCCTTGTGCGCCTGCGTCCTATGACCTCGGATCAAAAAACGCTCAGAGAAGGTGACGGCAGCGACGTTCTCCATCGCACCGGCATTGAAGTCTGGCACGACCACCTGATCGTATTTGATGAAAGGATAGGCGTAAGCAAAGGTCTTGTCGAAGTAGTCAAAACCTCGGCGCGTTGCCGCCAACCATTCCTCGTGAGGCACGAACTCAGCTAGCGAGCGCCGCGCCATCACGCGCAGAGGATAGCGGAAGGACTTGTCTTCCCAGATTTGATAAGGGCCAGCATGCAGGGAGATCAAGTAGGTGCTGAAGCGCGTTGTGCGTGGAAAGTCCCAAACTTTCAAGTCTGGCTGTCCTTTTTTCTGCGCGGAGGCGACCTTGTCTTCGCGAACCGCAGAAACCACCGTCCAGCTTGCAGGAGCTGTGACTTTCAGTTTATAACTCGCTTTGAGATCGGGTTGATCGAAGCAGGGAAAAAGCGTGTTGGCTTCATAAGGTTCAAAGTGGGTGAAGACATAGATCTGCTTATCGACCGGATCCTGAAAACGATAGAGCCCGTTGCCGTCGCGACTGTAAGGATGCTCGTATTTTATCTGCACCTGGTTATTAGCTTGGTTTTTCAAGAGATTTTCAGCCAAGTAGATGGCTGCGCCATCGTACTTGAATTTGGCATCTTTGCCATTGATCGCAATCGACTTCACGTTGCCACCGCCGAAGTCGATGCGCAGAGCTTCACCCTGTGCTGCAAAATTGAAATCGAGCAGCACAGTGCCCTGAAAAGGTTTGTCCTCTTCGCTCAGCTCGACGGCTAAATCATAATGCACATCACTAATCTGCTTAGACCGCAGGTTTGCCTCTGTCAGGAGGAGACGATTGGGCGCCATAGGGGCCGCGATAAGGAGACAAGTGGGTATCAGAATCAGTCCAAAAGTAATCAAAAGCCTCAAAGGCAGTCTCAGAGCTTGCATCAGGGGACCTCTCCTACGCGACAGTCTCATAAATTTCACAATGTATTTATCTTAGGCACATGGTCCTGCTTTATAACGGTCCCCGACAATTGTCAATTGAAGGAGCTTAGTCCTATGAGCCTATTCGAAAACGAGCATACTTCCGAAAAGCGATCCTTGGAAGCAATGATACAGAAGCGACTCGGAAGACGAGAGCTTCTTGGTGGTGGCTTGGGTCTGGCAGCGAGTGGTCTCCTAGGCGGCTTCATTACAAACTGTAGCCAATCAGATGCAACGAAGCCAACGCCTGGTATTCCGCCTTCGCCACGACTTACCGCCGAACTTAGGGATACACTGCCCCTCCTGGGTTTTACGGCCATTGCCCCCATCCTTGATCAGAGCTTTGATAGAGTTATGGTACCCAAGGGCTACCGTGCCGAAGCCTTCTACTCCTGGGGCGACGCTCTCGTAGTCGGCGCTAAGCAAGCCCTAGCCGATGCCAAAGATTCGGCCGCTGATCAAATGCTGCAGGCCGGGCAGAGCCACGATGGAATGATTTTTTTCGCCTGGCCAAACGATCCCAGTCGTGCCTTGCTCGTCATTAATCATGAAGACATTGAAAGCGCGAGCTTGCATCCCCGTGGCCAAACACGGGACCTTGCCGGACTTCGACCACTCGCCGAAGTCGAAAAGGAACTGGCTGCTATCGGCGTCAGTGTGCTGGAGATTCAGCGCAACAAAAATGGTTTGTGGGAACGGGTCAGCGCTTCCCGTATGAACAGGCGCATTACTGCGACGACCCCAATGCGCCTCAGTGGTCCCGCCGCCGGACACCCCCTTATGGCTACCGAAGCCGATCCTTTTGCCCAGACTGTTCTCGGCACCATGAACAATTGCGCTGCGGGTCGCACTCCCTGGGGCACTTACCTCACTTGCGAAGAAAACTTTAACAAATACTTCGCCAATCGAGATGAAGCTGATCTCAAATCTCGGCGCGAGCAGTCTCGTTACGGCATTAGCTCGAAGAGCGAAGAGGGCTGGGACTCCGTAATGGAACGCTTTGATGCGACGCTGAAAACAGAGCGGCCGCACGGAGCTTATGTCAACGAAGTAAATCGCTTTGGATGGGTCGTCGAAATCGATCCCTTCGATCCCCAATCGCTTCCGAAAAAGCGCACGGCGCTTGGACGATTCGCCCACGAGAATGTTGGGACTCTCTTGGCAGAAGATGGCCGCATGGCCTTCTATATGGGCGATGATAGCAGGGGCGAATATATCTATAAATTCATGCCACAAGACGCATTCAAGACCCAAAGCAAACTGCCTGCCGAGGATCTTCTCGACGAAGGCACACTCGCCGTCGCGGTATTCCACGAAAACGGCACGGGCGAATGGGTCGATCTCGTCCATGGGCGCAATGGTCTCGATCGCAGCAAGGGCTTTATGGACCAGGCAGAAGTCCTCGTTAACACCCGCAGCGCGGCCGACCTGGTCGGAGCCACACCTATGGACCGTCCTGAATGGATTACGATCCATCCGACGAATCACGATATCTATGTGAGTCTCACCAACAACAGCAAGCGCGGCAATGGCGAAGCGCAGCAAGCTCTCAATGCCGCAAATCCTAGGGCAAATAATATCTACGGTCACATCATCCGCATCAGCGAGACCAATGCCGATCCTCACTCCCGAACTTTTCGCTGGGAATTCTATCTGCAAGCCGGCGACCCTCTCCACAGCGATCCTCTACAGCGCGGTACGATCAATGGCGATGCCTTTGGTAGTCCCGATGGACTTTGGTTCGACAAACTCGGACGTCTTTGGATTCAAACAGATTTTGATGATGCAGATCCCGCCTACACGAGCCATATAGGGCTCAACATGCTGCTGGCCTCGGATCCCAGCACCCGCGAAGTGAAACGCTTTTTGGTAGGTCCTAAAGGTTGCGAAATCACCGGGATCGCGTCCGATGCGGAGCTAAAGACACTTTGGGTCAATGTGCAGCATCCGACTCTCAGCTATCCAAGTAGTGATGGCCGAAGCCGACCTCGCAGTACTACAGTGATGATCACCAAGGAGGACGGTGGAATGATCGGCACCTGAAAAGGTGCCGAAGCAAGCGAAGATCTTACTGGCAGAATTCGCGGATCAATACTTCCGTGCCGGTGTCTATAGGACAGTTGGCGCCGGTCTTAGCAATCGTGGTACCAAGCGGATTGCCTGTGAAAGATAGTTCCGAAACGACTCTAAGTGACTTCACGTTGCTGAGGCTGCCGAGCTGATTATTTTCGAGGAGCAGGTAGCCGAGGCTCTCAAATTTGAGGGCAGGACTTAGATCAGAGATCTGATTATCATGACCTTCCAGCATGATAAGTTTGCTCATACCTTCTAGTGGTGCAATCGAGCTGATTTGGTTCTTGCTGAAGAATATCTCTTGCATTCCCACTATAGACCGCACCGGTTCGAGACTGCTTATTGTGTTGCTGCGCATTTCCAGCGAAACTAGCTTGCTCAAATTCGAAAGCGGGCTCAGATCAGAAACCTTGTTGTCTGAAAAACGCAGATCCTGCAGATCCTGCATGGTACCTACGAATTCGAGATTTTCAAGCTTGTTTGAGTTGAGCCAGAGCATGTTGAGTTTACTCAAACTCTTCAGAGTGGCAATATCAGTAGCTGCAAGCGAATTAGCTCCCAGCCCTTGGAGCTTACTCAAGCCCGCAATAGGCGCGACGCTAGCGATTGGATTCTCCGAGATGTCCAAGCGAGCGAGCTTTTGCATCCTGGACAAGCCGCTGATATCGGCAATGCTATTACGCGATATATCGAGATTTGTAAAGTGATCGAAGAAACTCAGAGGTTCGACTGTCGTCAGGCTTTTAGCAGCGAGATAGACGTTTTCCTGCTTGAGTATATTTAGTTCGAGCTTAGTACAGTTGCCGCTGCCATAGAATAGGTCCATGTAGGCTGCAACTTCGTTGACTGAACCTTTCTCTAATTCTTCACGACAGTATTTGGCGAAATCTGAGTCAGACTTATCTTCTTCTCTAAGGACTTCGTCGCTTGGGGGAGCAACTGTCTTCGCTGACCTATCATCGCTACAGGCTAAACCCAACGCAAAAACAATTTGAAGAATTCTTTTGTCGTTCACCTGCGTACCCCTTCGGTTTTTTTTTGCTTACAGCTTAAATCAGTTTGTTCTGCCTTTCTTATCGTCGAAAAACCTAGCTTCTTGAGAAGTTTAGGTAACCTATTGATATCAATGTTTAAAAATGGATTAATTTAAGCTTGAGTGGGCAGACGGATAGTGGCGCGGATAGGAAAATGATCCGACGACTGAATGCGCACATCGATGTGAACATCCGTTACATCCAGTCCACGGATAAAAAGTTGATCGAGGTGGTCGAGGCTTCCCCGCGGATCTTCTGGAATCGGCACATAACGCAAACCGAGTGACTCGAGGCGCTGCGAAATAGCCTGAAAATAGCGTGGAGTGAAAGTATTAAAATCCCCAGCAAAGATGATAGGACCCGGGTGCTCAGGCAGCTGCTCAATAATGTGATCGAGCTCTTCCTGCGCCCTTTTGATCGAACGAATGAGAGTTGCATGTAGATTGACGACCATCAGATGCGGTCTCTGGGGGCCCAGCCGATAAATGGTTACAAGAGCAACTTTTGGAGTCTTGAGGACGGGTTCGGGATACTTGCAGAGGATGCGGAGAGGCGGTCGGTCGGGCTCCATCCGCGAGAGAGTCATCACACCATCACGCAGTCGATCGGCGCGCTCGTAGGAGGCCCCATGCACTCCATAGAAACCTTTGGGAGATAAGTCATGCAAGGAACGGCGCGAAAGCAAAGCTTCTTGGATCATCAAGATGTCACTCTGGAAACTCAGGAGACGGAAGTCGTTGTAAAAGTGTTCGCCGCCCGAGCCTTTAAATATATTCCAGATGGTAAGCCGGAGGGGCCATTCACCCCATTGCTCATGCTCGGCCTCGCCCGACAGCCAAATAGGAACTGATATATCGCGATTTATTTTTAGAACCTGCTTGAGACTGCGGATCACGCTCATATAGGGGCGCTTAGGTTTGACTTTCGGCTTCTTGCTTTTGTTCTGGCTTGGCTTTTGAGGCTCTTTCGTCATCAAGTGTACCTTATCGGCGAAAGTATAGGCTCTCTACAAAATAGCCGTCCGCGTTAGCCAGCGAGTCGTCCGGCTTTCCTGACAAGCTCAATCCACGGGGCGCTTCTAGGATAACATGTGCAGAGACCCACATGAACCTCGATATTTTCACGGAGCCTTCGCAACTGCCGCGAGCGCAGCAAGAAACCCAATTAGCTTTTCTTCGACTTCTTCGATGCGCAGAACCGCCGGCGAAGCCGCCTGTATCATCAGCGATGGTGCGGCTGCCTGGGGAAAAGTTCGAAGGTATTCGCCGGGAAGATAGAGTCCTACCACCGCTACGCCAAGTGCATGAGCAACATGTAAAGGCCCAGAATCATGGCCAACGAATATTTTTGACTGCCCCCAAAACCATGAAAGCCCCGGAAGATCCCGGACCCATTTATCGATAAAACGATCACTGGCAAGATGCGGCCAATTCTCCCTCAGGCTAGCTAGTTCCTGGCTGATTCCTGTCCAAATAACAAAGTAGCCCCGCTCCTCCAGCAAGCTCGAAATCCGCTCCCAGACGCTGAGAGGAGCGATGCGGTCAGCGCGTCCCGCGAAAGGATGCAGAACAGCCAGATTCTTGCCAGCCAAGGCCTGGGGTAATTCGAGACGCGGCAGGCGCTCTCGATCGAGGAAGTTCAGAGGCGGCACCACCTGAGGAAGTGCCGGACTGAAGGCCTGCAGAAATCCAGCGACGACGGGCGCTTTTCTATTCGGACAAGGCAAGACCTGAGTCAGGAGAGGCGCATTACGTCTGCCTTTTATACCCCAGCGCACAGGAATACCTGCCATTTTTACAAATAGAGCAGTACGCCAACACGTCATAACTATCAAGGCCTCGTCGAAATGCCCACGGCGAACGCTCCTCCAGCTCCTCATAAAATGGCGCCAGCGCCCCCTGGTCCGTTTCGGGGCTTTATCCCAGAAGGGATCCGCAGCATAAACTCGGCGCACCCCTGGAAGGAGGTGTCCAATCCCGGAACTGTAGTCCTTACACCAGAGGCTGAGTTCGATCTCCGGATCCTGGCTCAGGGAGCGAGCCAAGGCCGAGACAAAAACCAGGTCTCCTAGATTCTCGAGGCTGACTAACAAGACTTTCTTCATCGGCAATTTTCCTGAATCCGTTGCGGCGCAATAAGGTTCTATCAGCTCTTACGTCTTGATACGATAATAATGCATGTGTTAGAGTTGTGGTCTACGAAGATTTTTCCAGCACCGCAAAGCTCATGAAGGCTCAAAAAAAGCATGAAAAAATTCTTTTCTGCACTTTGTCCGCAGTCGCTGACCGATTTGATGAACTCTTGCTTCGGCCTGAAGGCTGAAGCAGACGGCGAAGCTTTCGAAGTGGATATGCTCGACCCCGAAGCAGTCGAGCAACTTTCATCCCTAGGACTGCAGATTATGTTTGCAGGTATCGCTCTCAAAGTCGTGGTCATCGTCCTCGGTGCCCACTAAAACCCTTCGTTTAGCGAAGTTTAAATCGTGCGGAAGACTTCATCTATTTAGACGGCGCAGGTCGGCGCATAGAGAATTTCCCGCACATTCTTCTTGACTCATCTAGAGCTCTCCTGATTAACTATCGCTATCCCTATAGAAACAATTATCAGAGACATGGACGTGGACATGATCATGGCGCTATGGACATGGCGGGGTCGATATTTCGGCTATCGTCACGGTGATTTTCTGTGGACCAAGAAGGGTGAGTATGTCGGCCGTTTCTTTGGCAATGACGTCTACAGCAACGAAGGTCGCTATCTGGGTGAGATGGTTCAAAATCGACTCTTCCGACGGGAAACCAAGTGCGGGCTCAGCAAGGATCTCAGAGCCCCCTATCGCACTAGCATCAACTATGAAAGCGTAGTCGAGGGTTGGGTCTAAAGCAGCAGCTTGCCCCAAGGACGGCTGCTGCACAATCAGCTTCTAGAACAGGAATGCTGGCTGCCAGTTAACGTAAGGGGCATCGCTCGCATCGTTGAGCGAACGGGGCCGATCTTCATCAGCTACATTTTCGCGCGCAGCGGCAATTGCCGTCTTCAGTTCTTGATTCAAGCTTAGCTGAGCGGCTGCATAAGCGCGCTCGGCATTGATAACTCCGCCTGCAGCTATTTTATCTTTCAACTCAGCTTTGAAGTCGACAGTCTGGACGATAATCGCCTTGATTTCGTCGGCGCTCAGCTCAGAATTGATGTCCTTGATGCGACCAGCGACACCCGCGACGTAGGGAGCTGCTTGGCTGGTTCCGCTTAATTTCAAATAGCGATTATCAGGAACGCTGGAGAGGATAGCCACGCCAGGTGCAGCCACATCGACTTTTTTACCGAAATTTGAGAAAGGAGCTAGTTTGCCCGAAGGAAAAACTGCAGCCACCGAGAGAGCATGAGGATGCTGGATGGAGGCAGGCGCGGTAGGGAACTTATCGTTGCTCAGGCCGTCGTTACCCGAGGCAAAGACAAAAAGAGTGTCGGGAGCAGATTTTAGCATGGAAGCCTGCTCGATGTTTACGCGCTCAAGGAAGTAAGTCGCGAGTTCGTCGAGATCTTTCTCGAGAGGTTTTTTTCCCCCCGCAGCCAGTGTAAGCAGAGGCGTGACGATCGCTTTTGCTTGCGTAGCGCCGACGCCGAGAGATAGGTTGGCAACGTCTGCACCTTCAGCTCCGAGATAGGCACCGACCTGTCCGAAAACTACTCCTTGAGCTTTAGCCACAACGTTCAGGGTGCCCTTGATGATCTGCTTGGCAAACCAGTTGACCGAACCCGCTTTTTCCAGTTTTGCTTTCGCTTCGCCCGTCATCGCACCTGCTAGTGGATTCTCAGTCGGGACCAGCTTAAGGGCCATAACGCGTGCGCCTTCGTTGCTGCCACGCGCAATACCTGCCACGTGAGTGCCGTGCGCAAAATTTCCATAAGTCAGCAGCGGAAAATTTCAGGATAGCTGTCGCATAGGTGTTAGCTGACTATTCGGTAGTTGTCCTCTCTAGCGGATCGTTCTTCATCTTTCAACCAATTTAATTTGACCACCATTATTTTCTCCCAATTCCTCGTCTTCTTCGAC
>JBGSTX010000391.1:0-3196 GCA_041736305.1 Oligoflexus sp.
CTCGAAATGCTTACGACAGGAGGCAAAATGAGGTATTTCAATGCCTGTTTCCTAGTTTTTTCATGGCTCATTTGCGCCGTATCTCCAGCTTCGACCGTCATAAATGATGCGGTACACTCTTTCAGTGGACCAGCCCAGGGAACTAGCTACACGATCCGCTACGTAGGCAGCGAAGAGAAAGAGCTTCCTACGATCGTCGCCGGGACGCTTGCTGCCTTTGACAAAACATTTTCGAACTACAGACCCGATAGCGAGATCTCCCGCTTTAATGCTCAAAAATCTCGCGAATGGTTTCCTGTTTCGCCGGATTTGCTCCAACTCGTTCAGTTTTCTCGCACGATGAGCGAGAAGACGTCAGGCCTCTTTGATATCACTATCGGACATTTGATCAAGACTTGGGGTTTTGGTGCCTACAAGCGGACTGTGAAGTCGATCCCATCAGGAGATGAGATCGAAAAATCGCGGAAGCATGGAGGATATCGGCAGCTCGACACACGCCTTCAGCCTGCCGGACTCCGAAAAAAAGATCCAGAGCTCCTGATCGATCTCTCCGGCATCGCCCAAGGCGCTGCTGTGGACCTGATCTCACAGTTGCTTGAGAGCCGTAAAATCACTTCCTACATGGTTGAGATAGGGGGAGAACTACGGGCGCAGGGAAGAAAACCTGACGGCTCTGAATGGCAAATAGCTATCGAGCGGCCCCCCGCCCTCGCGCCACTCGTGATCGCACCTCGCGGCAAGGGCCTGGCCACTTCAGGAGACTACCGCAACTACTTCGAGAAAGATGGTAAGCGCTACGCCCATATCATCGATCCTCGCAGTGGCCACACAATCAGCAATCGAGTGGCGTCGGTATCTGTTCTAGCCGATAGCTGTGCTGAAGCTGACGCTTTCAGCAAGGCATTCATGATCCTGAGTCCCGATGAGGGAAACATGCTTGCTGAACGTCTTAAGGTACCAGTTCTCCTCATCGTTCGGGAAAAAGACAGCTTTCAGCTGAAGATGCTGAACGGCTTCGAGGCCTATGTCACCCGCTAGATCGATTCTTTCCTAATTCCCCGCCACGGACGTTCGTTTTGCCGAGAAGATCCTCGAGAAAGTAAGCTGAAAGCTCGGCCCGACCCTTCATTCCAGATTTTTGATAGATCGCCTGGTTGTGCTGCTTGACGGTTTTCTCGGATGTTCCCCGCACATCTGCGATCTCACGTAGGCTCAAACCTTTGAGCAAGAGCAGAGCCGTTTCGCTCTCGGCGGGGGTCAACTCCCAGAGGGCGAACTGATCGTCTACCGCCTTGGAAAAATTCTCCGCAATGGGTAGAACCGAAGCCTTCCAGGCCGCGAGTTCTTCACTTACTCGAATGTTCAGGTTTTGCTCCGAGATGAGAGCCCGCTCTAGAGGGGCTATTCTTCTATTCCAGGTCGTAAGAATTCCCAGTGCTCCCAGCAACGCCGCGAAGCATTCGAGAATGATGTGCCTGAAGGAAACTCCATTGCGTACGTCTTCAAAGAGATCTGCTGCGAGGAGCAGGAGCATGAGGAGCAGCAGCTCGGTCAGAATCATCTTTTGCTTGTGAGAGAATTTTTCCATAGATTTCGCGGTCCCACGCCTCTCTAGAACTTAGGTCCTAGTCTTAAAGTACTTAAAAAACTGTGTCCTATGCCTTAAGTCCTATCGATTTATACCTTGCTGCTACCGATAGGCTAGTCAGTGGAGACGAAAAGCTAGGATCTGACAAGTTTCGAAAGTTTAGCACAGAATTACCGTTTATTCGAAGAGGCCAAAATGAGCTCAATGCGATCCCCCGACTGTCTGCTTTTGACAATAATAACTTTGGCATCGCTGAGCTGTGGTAAAGCCTATTCCAATTATCCGGATCGCCCAGAGATGAAAACAACGGTGAGCTCAGCACAAGAAAGCGAAGCTGCAAAACTGCCGACAGCCGAGCCGAGCGAAGCAGCAGACAGCCGTCAAGCACCAACTCCTCCCCCACCTCCGCTCGTCGTCGCACCAGGGGCGGTTCCCGCGAGTGGAACGGTCAGTATCACCTTCAACCTGGTCCCCCCTACCCCAGCGGGACCTTATCGGAACCGAGGTCACGTCAGAAGCATATGGCTAACCGATGCGAACGACACCTATATCAAGACCATCCATGCCTTCGCCGGAGTACGAGCGGTGCATCTCAAACGCTGGTTCAGCTTTACGAATAATGCGGTCGACGCAACGTCGGGGGCAACTCAAACCACGGTTGCAGCCGGGATGCCCATCACGAGCAGCTGGGATATCAAAGACAAGCAGGGGGTGGGCCTTAAGACTGGCATGTATAAGCTGTGGATGGAGTTCACTGAGGCTAACACACCGGCCCTCGATGCTGGGAAGAAAGCTGGGGTTCAAGCACAGGTCATCGACAATACCAATGGCTACGAATTTTTTGTGCTTCCCTTTAGCGTTGGGACGCAAGCGAGTACTAAAGTCGAGCCTTCAAATCCTGTCTTCAAAGACATATCGATAAAGCATACACCCTAGAGATGGATGACTTCATCTGACAGGCTCTGCTGGTAGACTGCACCGAGAGTGGAAAGAGCCTTAGCGTCTGGAAACCAAGGATTTAGGAAACTATACATATACCGCTAGAAAATCAGCTAATTGAAAATCAGGGCTCTCCTTCGCGAGAGCCGTTTAAGCGCGATTCCTAGCGAAACCATCGTCCCAGGCCTTTTGATAGCCAATATTTAGGTCTGCATTATCGGCTTCTGCGCCAATGCCCAGCACGCGCTCGAAAAAATCCTGCGGCTTTTTGCACCGCATGAGGCCAGAACAGGCAAAAGGTTCCGGCAAACTGGAGCGGAGATAGGACCAAAGCAGTCGCAGACGTTGGAACGCCACAGGGGAAAGGCTCCTTCCCCTAAAGGAATCTTCGCGAAGCAGCAAGAAGGGAATACCGAAACAGAGGCCGCTGAGCTCCGCAGTTGCCTTTTCCCAGGCAGCGAAGTCACTGCCACAGAAAGCACCCAGGCGGCCATTAGCCACCCGCTGCAGCAGTTTAAGGGGATCCCTCAGCGGAAAATTTCAGGATAGCTGTCGCATAGGTGTTAGCTGACTATTCGGTAGTTGTCCTCTCTAGCGGATCGTTCTTCATCTTTCAACCAATTTAATTTGACCACCATTATTTTCTCCCAATTCCTCGTCTTCTTCGAC
>JBGSTX010000036.1:0-5689 GCA_041736305.1 Oligoflexus sp.
TGTTCGATGGACTTTGCCTTTCGTCTTAAATCTTGGCCAGGCTTACGTTTTAAGGCAACGGGTGCGGCTAAGATCACGATCACGCACAGGGCTAGGGCTAGGATTAAGGCTAGGCTCATGGCCGACGCGATAGGCGAGGCCCTAAGTTTTTTTCTAAAGGACCGAATAATGTCGACTATTTGGCTGGCCCTTTGGGGTGGTATCCTGATCGGTCTCGCAGCGACTCTCCTTCTGGCCGTTCAGGGACGGGTGCTTGGCATTAGTGGAATAGTGAGTGAGCTCATCATTCCAACGCAGAGAGGGAAGGAGCAGCAGTGGCGCTGGGTCTTTTTGCTCGGCTTACTGGCCTGTGGACTGGTACTCGAACTCAGCGGCCAGGATAATTTTGCTTCGAGCCCTCGCAGTGTCCCTCTTCTGCTGCTGGCAGGTCTCTGTGTCGGCTATGGGACGCGGCTTGGCAACGGCTGTACGAGCGGCCATGGGGTCTGTGGAATCAGTCGTTTTTCGTTGCGATCGATCATTGCGACTCTGGTATTTATAAGTACTGGCATTCTGACTGTTTGGCTTTTAAAATTTTGGTGATTCTATGCCCGCTATCGCATCTTCCCAAAAAAACTGGCTTCCTCTCATTCTGACTTTTACAGCAGGGGTAGTTTTTGCACTTGGACTGAATACTGCGGGTATGACAGACCCCCGCAAGGTCTTAGCTTTCCTCGATATCAGTGGCGACTGGGATCCTTCGCTAGCTTTTGTGATGATGGGAGCTATAGGTTTCCATGCTCTGGCTTATCATTTTTGGCTCAAGAAGAGTCCGAGTCTCTCTCAGGGATTTGTACTGCCAAGTATGAGAAGCATCGACGGGCGTCTCGTCGGTGGCGCAGCCCTCTTTGGAGTGGGCTGGGGCATAGGTGGCTTTTGCCCGGGACCGGCCTTGGTCTCGCTGTTGAGCGGTGCTCCTAGTGTTCTTTATTTTGTAGGGGCTATGTTACTAGGCATGTGGATTCAGGGCAAAACAGCCGCCATTTCCACTTTATCGGGAGGAGCTAAGGAGCATGGTAGCGGTTCAGGAATTTTATGATTCGGTAACGGGGACGTTGAGCTACCTCGTCTATGACAAGACGAGTCGCGATGCGGTGGTCATAGATCCGCTGCTGAGCTATGAGCTGGGATCTTCCTGCATCATCCCCAACTCCCTGCGCGACCTCACAAGTTTCATTGAAATTCAAAAGCTGAGTCCCGGCATGATCCTCGAAACCCATCCTCACGCCGACCACCTCTCAGGGGCTAGTGAGTTGCAGCGGACCTGGCCTGGAATCGAGCTGGGTATCGGAAAAGACATTACTAGGGTCCAGGCCTATTTTAAAGATGTGTTCAACCTTGGACCCGAATTCGCCACCGACGGTTCTCAGTTCGATCGCCTCTTTAAGGACGGCGACAGTTTCAGTGTGGGATCTTTGCATTTCGATGTTATGGCGACGCCGGGGCATACACCTGCTTGTGTTAGTTATCTCTGCGAAAGTTTAGTTTTTGTCGGCGATACTCTCTTCATGCCCGACTACGGCACGGGGCGCTGCGATTTTCCTGGAGCGTCTGCGGATACTCTCTTCACTTCGGTACGCGATAAGATTTATCTGCTGGCTGAGAGCTATCAGGTCCATTCCGGCCATGATTATCGACCAAGCGGACGACCACTCCGCTTTGCGGCGACGGTGAGGGAGCAGAAGCGAGAAAATATACATATCAATCGGTCGACCACGCGAGAAGGATTTGTGCGCTTTCGCAGCGAGCGGGATGCTACGCTTGAAATGCCCCGATTGTTTTATCCGAGCCTGCAGGTCAATATCGATGGAGGGCGTCTGCCGATGCCTGCTTCGAATGGACAGTCTTACTTTAAGTGGCCGGTTTATCGGGCATAAACCCGACAATTTTAGGGAAGCTAATGAGAAGCAGTAGTGCAGGCCTTTGCCTTATATTTACGTCTTTGTCCGGCTTAGGCTGTCTGAGGAAGCCGGCGATAAACGCAGACCCCAGCGCCGTAGCTCAGATGACAAGGCTTTGGTCCGAGCCAGGGAAGATTCCGGTCTGCTGGTTTACAACGGTCGCTGAACCGGGACTCTACCCCGAAGAACGGGCTCGAGTCCAAGAGCTCGTAAGCGAGCAGTTCGATCGGACTGCAGCCATTCGTTTTATGGGCTGGAAAGACTGCGAAGACCGGCAAGCCCTCTTCGACGCTTGCATCGGCAAGTTCCCTAAACCTCCTCAGTGTGTAGGTCTTGAGCGCAAGCCAGAGATCTCAATTTTACTGACCCGCAGGCTTCCCAGTGGAACCTTTGGGGTCAGTAGTATCGGACCCGAGGCAAGAAATCCTCCCACAATGCTGCTCGATCCCCGTAATATTGAGGAAACTGCGATACATGAGTTTGGACACGCAATTGGTCTGCAGCACGAGCACGCGCGCACCGACTCGCCTCGCTATGTGAAGGATGTTCGCGGCGCACCGGAGCCAGACCTCGAGATTTCCAACTGCCCCGACTATGCCGGCACCGAGAAGGTGGTCGATGATCCTACCCACAACAAGTACCTGACTGACTTCGATCCCGACTCGGTCATGAACTATTGCAGTAGGAAACATATACTTTCGGAAAAAGATCTCACCGCTATAAATCAACTTTATCCCAATTAGGAATATTGAGGGGCACCTGTAAAAAGCTCGATCTCGCTGTAGTTGAGGCAGTCGAAGCCTCGGCCGGCCGGAAATTGGGGATCCGTTTTACTTCTTGTGTAAGAATTCACAGAGGGTTAACATGCTTCATCATATTCAAAAAAGTCGATATGAGGAGAATCTACCTTGCGTCGAGACACTACTGCCTCTGCATGCGTTTTCGCTATGGCCGCTTCGGTGCTTTCACTCGCTTCTTCTAGCGCCATCGCTGCCCCTAAGAAAGCGAACACTGCACCAGCTGCTGCTCAGGCAGCTCCAGTGCCGCCTCCTCCTCCTCCTCCAGTCGCTGAAGCAGCTCCTGCAGCGTCAACACCACCTCCAGCAGCGATAGCTCGTACTGTTGGCGTTAGCAGCAACGAATATATGGACTTCGTCCCTGGGCGCTACGGCTTCAGCTTCGGTTTTCCTGATGGCTCAAGCCCTTTCGGAGCAGGTTTTGTTGGAGCTCGCTATTTCACGGAAGCAGACACGGCCGTCGGCGCGTATCTGCTGCTCGGTAATGATTCAGCTGCGAAGACTAACGCCATTGGTCTGGCCGGTAAGTACTCTCGCTATTTCGCTCAGCGCGACCGCCTCAGCCTCCTCTGGTTCGGTCAGCTGACTCTTGGCCAAAACGGTGGCAGTGCTAACAAGGGCAAAGATGATTTTCTCTTTGGCTTCGGCGGGGGATTGGGCGTCGAGTTTGCTTTATTGAAAAATTTCTCCATCTCGGGTGAGGGTGGCATCGGCTATAACACCTTACCGGACAGCGAAAGCGCTTTGGCAACTGGTACGGGTAAGCTGGCGGTAAATTTCTACTATTGAGGGAAGCAGGTGTTCTTCACATTTCGACGGCTTAGAGATTTTCTGCTGCTGGCTAGTGGAACATTGGCTTGTGGCCAGAAGTATGGCGAAGACGTAAAAGAGCAAGCAGCCCCTCGGGCTAAGACTTTGCAAATTCAAACCTTGGAATTCGCTCGAGCAACTCGTTTGCTAGACGCTACTGGGCCCACCCTTTCTGCGAGTGGCGGCGACGGCACTTATCAGGCGGCCAGCTTCAAAAGCGGTTCCTTCAGACCCTCTCCCTATCTGGTCGTGCCAGCTGGTGCCGCAGCGTTTTACCAGGCAAAGTTCGCCGGCGCTTTCGAATACAAAACTTTTGAATTCGTAAGCAGCGGCTGCAATGCAGCGGTCGCCTTCGGCCGCTATTTCTCGGTTATTGAAGCTCTCAGCGGTAAGCCTTTGCCGCAGACGGAAAAAGACCAGGTACAGCAGACATTTGCGACAGTGTTCGCCAATATCGATGAGGCGAGTGGTCAGCAGGTCTCGAACTGCGCGCTGCTGGATCTCATCACTTGCATAGCCGATTACAGCCTTGCCAACGCCAGCAACATACAGCAGCAGGCCACGAGTGGAGCAAACACTGGCAAAGGTTTTGAAGAAGCTGGCAAGGGAATTGAAGACTTTGCTACGGGCGCCCTTTCCTGCATCACCGAAGTATTAGGAGCGAGTGCCGCGGCTCAGATCGGTACTAGCAACGATGAGGACGAGTGACAAACCGTCCCATCAAAGCGAAGAAAGAGCCCAAATAGGCTCCCTCCCCTTAGTATTCCGGTTCTGCTTCAGGTTTGTTACCCATGATGTTTTCAATTTTCTCCAGCGCCGCCGCATCGAGTAGATGCGCGAGCTCGCTGGCTTTCAAGGTCTCAGTGAGCTGCTCTGCCCGAGAAGCACCGAGGATAACTGTGCTGACGTTAGGGTTCGCTAGGCACCAGGCGATCGAGAGCTGAGGCAGACTCATACCAAGATTTTCGGCTAAACGCTGCAGCTCGCGTACCTTGGCGAGCTTAGCAGCTCCCGCTTCACCCTCGATTTCTCGCTTCAACCACTCATAGCCTGCAATGGCCATTCTCGAATCTTTGGGGATGCCTTGATTGTACTTACCGCTCAGTATCCCTGAAGCCAGTGGTGACCAAATCGTGGTCCCTAGTCCGAAATCCCGATAGCAGGAAGCATATTCGACCTCGAAGCGCTGGCGATGCAGGAGATTATACTGCGGTTGCTCCATACTAGGCGGGGTCAGTCCTTGCGCGTTGGCGATGCCATAGGCCGCGGTAATCTGCGCCGCACTCCATTCGGAAGTACCCCAGTAGAGAACTTTCCCCTGCATCACAAGTTCGTGCATGGCGCGGACCGTCTCTTCAATAGGAGTGCTCGCGTCAGGTCGATGACAGAAATAAAGATCCAGATACTCCAGCCCCATGCGCTTCAGCGCAGCATCGCAGGCGTCGCGCACATGTTTTTTGCTCAGACCACGCTGCGTTGGGAGCTTACCACCCCAGAATACCTTCGAGGAAACACAGTAGCTATCGCGGCTCCAGCCTAGCTCTTTGATCACCCTGCCCATGATGACTTCGGACTGACCGTTAGCATAGGCTTCGGCATTATCAAAAAAGTTGACGCCGGCCTCATAGGCAAGGCTCATAATATTTTTCGCGTTGTCGACGTCGACTTGATTATGAAAGGTGACCCAAGAACCAAAGGATAATTCGCTGACCTTGAGTCCTGATTTTCCTAGGCGCCGATAGTGCATGAGAAACTCCTCTGTCAGAGGCCGCCGCAGGGCAACAGCCTGGATTTAGCTTTTTCTTCGCGAGAGAATGCCCATAGAAGCAAGCAGTTTTAAGTAGATATACCGGGCGACTGCAGAAGGACCATCTTCTCATGACTGAGCTCAAGCATGCTCGGTAGAATCCCACCTAGGCCCTGCCCCGAGTGCTTCTGACCCCCGAAGGGCATCCAATCGACTCGGAACGAGGTCTGCTCATTGATCATGATGCTCGCCGCCTGCACGCGCTCGGCAAAACGCATCGCCAGGTCGATGTTCTTGGTATAAATCGCGGCCTGAAAAGCAAAAGGACTCTGGTTGATGCGATCCATGACGGCATTGGGATCTTTAAAACGATAGATGCCTACCGCGGGACCAAA
>JBGSTX010000047.1:0-8902 GCA_041736305.1 Oligoflexus sp.
CACCGGAAGCCCGTAACGCAGAAAAGTTTGAAAAGAAATCCGCTGTCCGACCCCGCCCACCAACCCTGGATAACCCGTCACGGCATTGACCGGCACAGGTTCGCCGTCTGGATCTATGGCTTTGTCTGGCGCTTCGCAGAAATCGCTGTAGCGCCACTCGACTCCCGTCTGCCCAGCACCTGCGGAAAGGTAGGTATCGAAGTAGATGAGGCGGCCTGAAGCCAGCTGCCACTTACCGTAGATCGGCGTCCATTGCAGTGTACCTTCGAGCATGTACTGGGTGCGAAATATCTGTGTTTTGATATCGAACTCGTCGAAGAGTACCTGCTTATCAGCGCGATCGACGCTGAATCCGTAAGCAAAAAGACCTTCGACCGAGAACTCTTCGTTCAAATGGTAACTTGCACTGCCAGTTCCCAGGATTCCATAGATGAAGCTTTCGTTCATCACAGCCATACCGCCAGCACCGACTTCAAGGCGACCACTCTTGCTAAAATAACGCGGTCTAATGACCCGTATTTCAGTATCCTTGAAGCGCTCAGACTCATCAGCAAGCGCTTCAGGTATGGGGACTATCAACCCGAGGAGCAGGGCCAGAAGAGAGCATGCTGCCGCAAAGCGATGAGACGCCCCTAGCATTGGTTTTTTCATGTCGAGAGGCAGCATCGCTATCCTTCCTCAGTCGATCGTAGGCTTTGAGGTCAGCAATTTAAAGGTCAGGAATTCGGCCTGTTGCCCGCTGAGCATGATGCGACGCATCAGTTCAAAGTTGTGTTTTTTGTCCATCTCAATCGTGATCTGGGGTGGCTTCGATTTCTTCTCTTCGCTCAGCGCCCCAGTCAACTCTTTAACAGCTGCCTTGTTGGTTTCGGCTATTTCAACCAAGGCTTTATAGATCGGATTGATCGCGCCCTGATTGATGTCTGCCTGGGGAACCTTGCCGTTTTCGAGCTTCACCAGTGATTTGTTGTTTACCAGTATATCGGTCCGCGTAACGGAAATCGCTGGTACTTCGTCCATCTGAGCGATCGTTACGGATTCTGGCAGCTCGAGGTTGCCGTCAACGTCGTGCTGTGTCGGATCCGACGAGTAGCTCATCAGGAGGAAGGTTACCAGGATACTGAAAATGTCGAGCATGGGCATGACGTTCAGCGAGAGGCCTTCTTCGCTGTCACCACCTACTGATGCCATAGCAGAACTCCTTTCTCAATTAGAGCAGCACGCTGCCAATGACAACTTTTTCGAAGAGGTAGCTGCCGCGGCCTTTTTTAGGGGCCTTCTCAGGATCTTTGCTCGGCGGCACGGTCAGTGGCGGATCGGTCTCGGTCAAAGTCTTGATCGAGTCGAGCACCTTAATGAACTTTTCGTACTCCACCGCATCATCAGCACGCAGATCGACCTTGTCGTTTTCCGGTACCTTGTTGCGGATGGCTATCATCTCGGTGTGGAACTTGGCGATATCAGCGTCGTTAAGCTCGAACCTAAGCTCGGTCTTCTCAACTGGTGCCGCCGTCCACTGGTGTGTGACGATGATGTTCGCCGGTTCGATGTCGACTTTCAGCGAAAAAGAGCGTTGAGGCTCCTCTTTCACTTCGGGCGAATTCGAGAGAAAAGGAATCTGAACCTCAAGTATCCCCATACCCATAAACGATGCAGACACCAGGAGGAAGGTGGTAAGCATCGAAAAGATATCGATAAAGGGCATTACGTTGAGCTCGGGAGGCGGAGATCCGGCCGAGCTGGTCCGCTTCCTCTTTTTCTTGCCGTGACTCACGGGGCCTCCTAAGCCTTCTTCGCGCCTTTAAGCTTCATTTTACGCGTGTAAAGTAGATCGAGAAGCTTAGCGGCATTCTTGTTGATATCTTCGTTGATGGTCTTTTGCTTGTTGGTCAAAATGCCGTAAGTGAAGAGACAGAAAAGTGCGACCGAGAGACCGAACGACGTCGCGTTCAAGGCTTCTGCGATACCTTCCGCGAGAAGAACCTGCTTCTGCGCACCGGTAGCTTTCGCAACCGCTGAGAAAGAACGCATCAGACCGAAGATCGTACCGAGTAGACCGAGAAGGGTCGCGACGTTGGCTGTTGTTGCCAACATTGTAACGCCGGCGTTGACTTTAGGTGTTACCGAGAGGAGAGCCGCGTCGACCGCATTGTTGATCTCCTGGCTCGAGTCGTTCGAACGCTTGAGACCTTCCGCCAGTACGTGTGGCAGAAGCTTTGGACGAGCTTTCTTGCACAGACGGATGGCGTTCTCGATGGAGTTGTTCATAACCATCTTCTGAACCATGGCCATGAAGCCATCGCTGTTGATAAGGTCATATTCCATCCAGAGGCGGTAGGACCTCTCCAAAACGATTCCAAGTGAGATGATTAAGACCCCAAGAATTGAGAACATGACTGAATAACCGCCATGCTCAAAGTAAAGATGCAGAGCCTCCATATCCCTAACCTACCTCCGATAAAGGGTGATTGCTTCGCCCGAATAGTTTTCGAACAGCGCCCACTACTTTTTTGGCTTTACTAAAATTCTACGAAGCTAACCCCGCGCCTGTCAACCACCACAGCCATCTTTACTTGAAGAAGCTGGATTCCCACCTAGGCTATGCGTTATAGTGTTTAGACAAAGGCTCGTTCCTGAGGACTCTTGTGTCTTCAGAGAGAAACGGGCCTTTGCGAAGTCCTTCTCGCACATTCCATATCTCGAGGCTGTCAGGAATGAACGCTGCTATTCTCTTTGTCGACTGCAGTGGCTATAAATCCCTACCGCCTGTCGAAGCTCTTCGTATTATCGCTGGCGACAGCCAGGTCGAGAGCGTGACCAGCGCTAAAGCTGCTATCAAGGTTTTCGAGCATCACGCTCGGGTCGATATACTGGTTACCAACTCCCCTGACTTCGCGATGCTTGGGAAATACCGACGCCACAATCCGAAAGGGCAGACTATACTCGTCACCGAGCTGCCCATGAAGGCCTACAGCCAGCTGCTCCAGAATCTCGAGGAAAAGTTGCTCGATCACGTCGTCGCCAACAAGGGACCTCACGTCTGGACTATCCAAGAGCTGCGGATCACGATGCGCAAGATCCTTACGGGGGATGTTTTTGGTATCGACAAGTATCTCGCGCCCCATACGATCGTCCATCGCGAGCTGGTGCGAGGTTCAGCTGAGCGTGAAGAACTCAATATGAAAGTCATGCGCTTTGCCGAAGCTTGCCATCTGGGTCAGCATGCGGCGCGCATGGCCTTTGGCATCACCGAAGAGCTTTTGATGAACACCGTCTACGACGCCCCCGCAGCGGGCGGCGTCGCTCGCTTTCAAAACGTCGCCCAAACGCATGCGATCGTCCTCGAACCGAGCGAATTTGGGGAGCTATCCTTCGCCTGTGATGGTCAGACCCTCGCCATCTCAACGGTAGATCCCTTCGGCGCTTTGAAAAAAGAAACTCTCTTCGCCTATCTCAAGAAAGTCCTGAAACGCGAGGATTCGGTTGGCCTCATCGATCAGAAGTTAGGGGGCGCGGGTCTGGGACTCTTTAAAATTCTCTATTCCAGCCATGGTATCGTTTGCAATGTTTCCGCCGGTCAGCGCACCGAAATCATGGCTTTGATCGACCTTAATGACCAGCTACGTGACTTTTCGACCATGGCTCGATCGATACATTACTTCAGCGCCTAAGCCAGTCTGTCCTCAGCAATATTGAGCGCCATTTTCTCTGTGCAATTTCCTCATTTGGCTCCGATGCCCGCTTGCCAAGCGCTCTAGAAGCACCTAAAATTTTTTCTCGCAAGCTGGACCGAGGTCTGCCTGGAGCATTCTCTCAGGGGGCTTTCTTATGAGGAGTTTCGACGTATGAAGTCCAAAGTCAAAGTTAAAAACCCTATAGTCGAGCTAGATGGCGACGAGATGACTCGGATCATTTGGGCCAGAATTAAAGAAAAACTAGTCCTCCCCTATCTGGATTGCTCGATCAAGTACTTCGACTTGGGCATAGAAAATCGCGATAAGACCGAAGACAGAGTCACCATGGAAGCCGCTCAGGCGATCAAAGAATTTGATGTCGGCATCAAGTGCGCGACGATTACGCCAGACGAAGAGCGCGTTCAGGAATTCAAACTCAAAAAAATGTGGAAGAGCCCTAACGGTACGCTTCGCAACTATCTAGGCGGCACTGTTTTCCGCGAACCCATTATCTGCAAGAACATTCCCAAACTCATTCCCAATTGGAAACGTCCTATAGTCGTGGGCCGTCACGCTCATGCTGACCAGTATAAAGCCGTGGACGTCGACGTGCCCAAGGCCGGTAAATTGAAGATGGTTTTCGAGCCAGCAGACGGTAGCAGCACGCAGTCTTGGGAAATACACGATTTCAAGAGCGCAGGCATCGGCCTCGGCATGTACAACACCGACGAGTCGATCGAAGGTTTTGCTCGTTCCTGCTTTCAGTATGGTCTGCAGAAGGGATATCCCGTCTATCTTTCGACCAAGAATACCATTCTTAAGGTCTACGATGGTCATTTCAAGGATATCTTTCAGAGAATTTTCGATGCTGAGTTCAAGTCGCAGTATCAGGGCCGCAATCTCAGCTACGAACATCGTTTGATCGACGATATGGTAGCGCAGGTCTTGAAGTGGGACGGAGGTATCCTCTGGGCCTGCAAAAATTACGATGGAGACGTGCAGTCTGATACAGTCGCGCAAGGTTTCGGTAGCCTAGGTATGATGACTTCGGTGCTGATGTGCCCCAACGGTCGGACGATCGAGACCGAGGCGGCTCATGGAACCGTTACCCGGCATTATCGCGAACATCAGAAGGGCAAGAAGACCAGCACCAACCCCATCGCCAGCATCTTTGCTTGGACTCAGGGCCTGGCTCACCGCGGTCGCCTCGATAACACCCCCGACGTTGTGCGTTGGGCGGAAACTCTGGAAAAAATTTGTGTTCAGACTATCGAAGCCGGCTTCATGACCAAAGACCTTGCGATTAGCGTCCACGGCAATAAGGTGGCGGATGATAAATTTATGTACACTGATGATTTTCTCGATAAATTAGCCTCCGAGTTCAATAAGAACTGGTAATTGCAATAGGGTTCTTTTTCCGCCTCAAGCTGGGAAGAGAACCTTTTGCCCATCTGAATGTTTTTGTCGTAAACAATCAGGTACTTGAGTAGGTGTCAAAGATTTGGTGAGTGTAAAGGATTTGACCAACTCCTCAGCTTTCTAACTCGAGTAATTTCGAGAGCTTAGGCCTTTTCCGTCCATGGCACATGGGTTGCAATTCTGGCAATGCATCATTTTATTGGACGAAAGGGACGGTACATGACTTACAGACATATGGCTTTGACGTTTGCTTCTATAGTTGCGATGACGGTCGCTTGTGACAGTGATACTGGATATAAGAGCGCACCTAATTTTGCGCAGCAAGTAGAAGCAGGATCCCAGGAATCGAACACTGATACTGCAGATCATGGCGCTGTTAGCGCAGATGGTACTGTTAAGCCGGCAGAAAAAGTATCGGCGCCTGTAGTGGCAAGCAAGCCAGCGACTCCTCCTCCGCCCGCAGCTCCAGCGACTCCTTCGCAAGAAGATAAATTCAAAGCTATGCTAGCAGCTGGTAAAGTCATGAACACTGTAGTCATCGAACCAGGCAAGACTGTTGCTTGGGGAACCACTGCAGCTGCTCGTTTGGAAGTACTGGTAGCGGTAGACGCAGCTGGTGCTCCACTCTCGCCAGCTGGGATCGCCGATCGTCAGATCGAATCAGGAACAGTTGCTGCCCCAGTTGATACGAAGTTTCAAGCTAACGGCGCAGACGTTGCTGCGGTTCACTCTTCGCTCCGCGTATGCAATAACTCTGGCGGCCCGATCTATCTTCACTCGGGTAATAATGCCCCCTTCGCCCATGGCGACGGAGCCATCGCTACCGGTACTTGCAGCCAGTTTCTTGCTCAGCGTGCAGTAGCTACCGACGGCGCATCGTATGACCACACTGCTGGCAACGCTCCTGCTAACTACGTCTTCTTGAAAGTTACCAAGATCGGTCCAGATGGAAAAATCGTTCCCTAATTCATAAGTTCTTCGTAAAGACAAAGGGCCTGGAATAAATTTCCAGGCCCTTTAATTTTTAGATTCAAATATTTTGTATCTTGAGCTTAGAACTCGCTCACTAATTCCGAAGAAGCTGCATCGGGAAGAGCGACTTCAGTCGAAGGAAGAAGATTTTGTGCCTCACAGAGATCAGCCAATCCTAGATCAACTCCCGAATCTTTTTGCACCCAGCAAATATTGGCGTTCATGAGTCCCCAGATTCCGCCGAATCCACAGGCACCGCCGCGAGAAACCACACCGTAGACGCGCCACTCACCCGACTTGAGTTGACCATAGGCTGGTCCACCGCTATCGCCTTGGCAAGAGTCTTTGCCGTTTTTGCCTATCCCCACTTCGTTGTCATTCAAGCTGGTTATCGGTGCATCGGTTTCGTACTTGACGCCGAAACCGCCGCCCTCGCGATTGCCAAAACCAACGATGCGTGAATTGACGCCGGTCTGGAGGAGTTCTTTGATTTCAGCTTTATCGGTGAGGATAGGAATATAAGCTTCTTCAGGGAGATCCATACTCTTGTCCAGAACGATATATGCTATGTCGTTCCAACCTGATGGATTGCGACCATACTTAGGTGAAGAGGCAACTTTTATGCCCGTGTACTGAGGGCTGACTTTGCCGCCTTCTTTACCTTCACCAATATAGACTTTGAGGCGAGCGGGGCTGCTGGTGCCCTGAACACAGTGGGCCGCTGTGATCACGAGCCGAGGATTTACAGCTGTTCCAGAGCAGAATATACGGCCATCAGGACTAGCGAGAGCTACCGTACCGAGCCACTCAGTCGAACCAGACTTTTTGCCGCCGTAAATTTTAGTTTCGCTTGTCGGTGTGCTTCCGCAGCCAATCAGAGCCGTTGCTACCAATCCCCAGCCTACATATTGGATCGCACGTTCAGCACCCGACTTTTTCATAGCTCAACCCCACCATGCTTAGAAAATTTTAATTTAACGCTGACCTCTGTTGACTATCTAGCCAGTTAACGAAACGAATTACATTCAATTTTTTTCAATTGACAACAAATTCGCTGGAGATTTAAGGAGTCGACGCACACAAACCCTGACAGGGAGCCGTGTTGATGAATTTCGTGAAATATGCGACTTTTACGTTTTATAGTTAATTTTTTGTAGCCAGAGGTTTTTTGATGGCGTCAGCAGACATTTTGGGGGCCTTCCGAGACAGCTTCCTCAGCGAGTACTGGCAGCAGAAGCCTTTGCTCCTCCGCTCAGCGTTTCCTGGCGGTCTTAGCGCGCTTGACGCTGATGAACTGGCTGGTCTTGCTTGTAGTGAGGGAGTTGAGTCTCGCCTAGTTATAGAGAAAGGGGCTCGCCCTTGGGAAACGAGGCATGGGCCCTTTGACGCCGAAGACTTTTCGGCCCTTCCACCCACTCATTGGACTCTTCTCGTTCAGGCTGTCGATCGACTCTTGCCAGAAGTTTCCGCCTTGCGTCAGCATTTCAGCTTCCTTCCCAACTGGCGAGTAGATGATGTCATGATCAGCTATGCTCCGGATCAGGGGAGTGTCGGGCCTCATACTGATAACTACGACGTGTTTCTGATCCAAGGTCAGGGCCGTCGCCGCTGGGATATCGGTCGCCGTCCTCTTATCCGTCCGGAACTGATTGCCGATATCGATATGAAGATCCTCGCCAAGTTCGAGGCCGAAGAAAGCTACGTGCTTGAGCCGGGCGATATGCTCTATCTACCTCCTGGAGTGCCTCATCACGGTGTGGCGATTGGGGAATCCCTCACCTATTCGATGGGTTTTCGTGCACCCCAGCATAGAGAGATGCTGCTTTCCTATCTACAGTTTCTGCTCGAAGCTACGGCGAGCGAAGATGAGATTTTCTACCGCGATCAGGGCATAAGAGCGCGAAGCGAACCGGGCCTTCTCCTAGAGCAGGAGCTCACGGGTCTCTGGCAGCTCATGGAAGAAGGTTGGAATCGACCTGAACTCTTCAAGCGATGGGCAGGGTCTTTCCTTACCGAGCCGCGCTCTTATCATGAGGCTCCTGCTACCGAGCTCAATCGAGCCCAACTGCTTAAGCTTTTTAAGAAAGAGGGAACTTGGCGCCGCGCTGAGGGTGGTCGCTGCAGCTACTATCGCGATGAGGCCCAAGCCAAGCTTTACTTCTACGTTGAAGGTCAGACCCTGGAGTTGGCTCCTGCTTATGAGAGTCTTCTAGCTTATTTGAGCCGCGAGGAATTCTATAAGGCAAGCGATCTAGAGCCCTGGCTTCGAGAAGCGGGTGCGGGCGATCTCTTAGTGCATCTCTGGAATCTGGGTTTCATTAGAAAGGACGATTAGCATTAGAATTAGAAGCTGGTTTTGAAAGAGAGACCTAGCAGAGGGTACCTGCTGGGTGTTGGCGGTGGCAGAACTAGGAGATCGTAGGTCCATGCGGACGAGGCCCGTGCCTCCAAAGTCGTATTGATCCCTGTGATAGGATCGCTGGTCGGAAGCAAGCTGGCTGAAGAGGCATTCTTACTACCAAAGAAACCGAATGCCGCATCGAGCACACTTACTGCGTATGAAGCTCCGAAGAGAGCCAGACCGATAGTGGACTGTTGCCGGGATGATTTTACAAAGCCTTCGTTCTCGTCGAGGTAGGTGAGGAAACTAGGATCAGTCGTCTTACCAGCAGCCATTGCAGCGGTGATGGCGTCCTTGGCGAGAAGATCCGCCTTGTCGGCTTCGGATTTAAAATAGAAGAAAAGTCCAATCCCGTCTGCCTGTCCTACTCCGAAAATAATCGCTGGAATGGTCTTACCCTGAACATATTGATTGATACCGAAGGGCAGGATGTAAG
>JBGSTX010000056.1:0-15087 GCA_041736305.1 Oligoflexus sp.
GGGCTGACGCACTGTTGAGTCCAGAAGACAGATTCAGGACGATCTGGCCTTGGAGTTCGACAGTCTGATCTTCGTTCTTACAAGGAGTAAAGCGGGGAGAGTCAACTCTGGCTACAAGGTTAACATCCGAAAATCCTTGGCCACCGTAGGCGCCCGAGACGCGCGAATAGTCACCAGAAGCTGCAAATCCATAGTTGAAATCTACGAGGGCTTGAGCGTGAGAGGGAGCCTCTCCGAGGTCGCTGTAGCCGACAACTGAACCTTCATTGATCCGGAGTTTTGAACCAGCCTTTATCTTAACTTGAGTCTTAACAAGACAGTTTTGGGCTACTGCTGAACCGGAACCTATAGCAGCGAAGTCAGCAAAATCTAGAACGAGAGTCTCATTGAACGCCCCATTCTTCTGCTCACCCCCTTCAAGCCTAGCTTCGATGGCGGGCCCACAATTTTCAGCGGTGATACTTTGGACTTTGTTGGTGATGGGTCCCGTGAGGGGAACATTCATGGCCCAAAGAGTCTTAGGAGCGGTGCAAGCAAGCATAAATATCGCGGATAGGTACCGTGGCTGACTCAAGTTTGCCTCTTCAATGCAAAAGTTGTTAAGGAGCGCTGGGTAACGCTTTGAAGGTTTTGCGTTTGCAGGGGAGAGACAGGAGAGTCCGATACTTATTGCGGCGAGAACAAAAATATCCAATGCTGCTGGGAAGTGAGCCACTTCATGACAGGCATCCGTTCGCGAGCAGAAAAACCATATACTTAAGAGCGGGTACCAGACCAGCTACCCTGGCGAGGGCCATTTTCACCCTGACCATAGCTGCCAGTGAAATCGAGCTGCTGAGTAAACTGAAATTCAATCCAGCCTCTTCCGCCCATCGATCCGGGTACTTCCCAAAATCCACTCATCAACTGACCATCTAGTTTGATGTTTTTTATTTTGCCGCAGAAGGAAACTCCTTCAGATGGACATACGCCACAAGGAAGTGAAGAGCTTGCCTCGTCGCCGACTCTGAAATGGCCTTCTAGCTGCCCGCCTTGCTGATTAAAGCAGAGCGAGTGAGCCACTCTCTTGTTAGCAGCGAGATAGCTAGCCCTCCACCACAAGCCACTAAGAGAAGGCAGCTGGCTGGCTTCCTCCCCCAAGATGATACCGATAGGCATCTGCTCCATAAAGAGGTCCGCTATGCGCCGAACTGCGAGACGCGATGCCGGATCTTTATAACTGAGATCAATCTGCTTATTACGGAGAGCAATATTGCTCGCGCTCTGTAGTTCTAAATTCGCGAGTCTGATAGAGCATGTGGGTTTATCGAGAGGACCGGTGCAAGTTCCCTCAGCTTTCCCGCTCTCTGTTTGGTAGCGCCGCACACCGTTCTCGTCCGTGATCTTATCCATAGTGATCTCAACTGACTTGCCAGTGAGAACCTTTGGGAGTTCATAGCGAACGCGACCACCTATGGCGGGCCCTGCTTCGAACACCGGCATGGCAAAGCGTGAGAGCTCCTCCATTTTAGCGAGACCGGCAGGACCTATTTTTGCAGCTTCAGTGGGCTGCCTCTCAGCGATCGAAGCGACAGGAAACTCATACTGCGCAGCCGAAAGCAATGAACTGGACCCTAGGGTCAGAAGGCCTAATAATTGGTTCAACTTATGCATGTGAATCTCCTATCGATGAAGCCTGAGACTTGTTTAGTATGTAGCTCGTGCTGCGGCCCTTCCCCGTCCTGACTAGTACATGACGCTCTACGAGCTGCGAAAGATCGCGTGAGAGCGTGACTTTTGATATACCCTCGAAGAGACCGAGACAGCTAGCAAGATCTACTTCCTCATGCTGCTCAAGATAACGAAGAATCTTCCGCTGCCTTTGATTGATTGAATTTGACAATTCGGGAACACTGCCGCTCTGTTCAGCGGCCTGAAGCTTGTCCAAAAATGACTTTTCCTGCCATGAAGGTGCTAGGTGGATGACAGTAAAGTCGTTACGCAGAGAGTAGCTACCGCTCTCATGCGATACAAGATACGATTCCGCAGGGCCAAGCAAAGTTCGTACTCGAGACATCAGACTGTATACGAGCGCATCATGACGCAAAGGATTGTAGGTATATCCCCAAAGGCCTTTTACGAGGTCTTCACGGGCTGTTTCTCCCTGGGCAAGGATCTGGAAAAGCTTGGCAATCTGCGAGTGCAGCTGGAGTTTATGGGCTTCTACCTGGCCGTGAATCATGAGCAGGATGAGACCGGGTAGGGCGTTGAGCACCAGGTATGGTCTCTGCCGAGGCAGATCGAGCACTTCATAAGCGAAGCTCCAGTACCCCAGTTTTTCGATGCGCTCGAGTTTATCTTCGCGGCTAAACTGGACATCGTGGAGCTCGTCTATGAGATCTCCCAAAGGATCTCTGCCCCAATTTTGTCTCGGCCCTGAGCGCAGTCTGAGCTCGATTCGGTGGCCGATGTGATAAGCGCTCTTGCTGAGCAAATTGAGCCGGGCCTCGAAGCTTGGGTCTTCGGCCGAGGGTTTTAAAGACTGCACTGCGGCCCGCTGCAGACCTAGAATCTGCACCTGTGAGCGGAGGTCATCAGGCATAGGCCTCAACTGCTGCGCTATGCGTAAAGCTTTCTCTGCTTCCCCTTTGAGATAGAAAACGTAAGCTCGGCGAAAATTGAGAAGCAGGGAGTAGGTCTCGAGTCCCTCGCGATGAATGATTTCTCCGGCCTTGATCAGAGTTTGATCGGCGAGCTGCAGCTGTCCTGTCAGCGAATAGAGTCTGGCGATTTCCAAATAGGTGCCGGCGAGACTGAAATTGTTCTCTTCCTTTTCCAGTTCTACGAGCAGGTTTTCGAGAGAACTGAGACTCTCGGCCGGATCGATAGAATGCTTAGCGCGATAAGTAATGAGGGATCTTGCAATCGCTTGCGCATGGCTTAGGTTGCCTAAAGCACTGAAGTAGCTATGGGCCTGCTCGAGAGATTTCAGTCCTAAGAAAACATCCCCTATAGCCACCTGGGCGTGACCCTTGAGATCGCTGGCTAGGGCTCGGGCATAGTAGTCGTTAGCCGCTACCGCAGAGCGCTGTGCTTTACTCACAAGATTCAAAGTCTTTTGGAAGCGGCAATCGACGAAGCGTAGAAAACCGAGAGCTTGGTAAATCCAGAACCGGCGTGCGAGCCCATGCTGCCGAAGGGCAAGTAAAGGCCGCAGATAGCTGCGTACTTTTTCAGAATGCCCAGAGCGACTCAGGCCTATAATGAGGAAAAAAAGAGTCGGGGCTTGCTGTCTCGCTTCCAGGCGGTAACCATGCTCTTCGAACAGGACTTCTGCCTCATCAATGCGACCTAGAAAGCAAAGAGAGCCAATGAGAGAGGGCAGCTTATCCTGCACAAGACTGCCCGCTGCATTGTCCCAGAGTTGTTCGACCAGCGTGCTGTGCGCGCCTGCGAGGAAGAGTTGTTCAAAATCGCTCATTGGTTCCGCCAGTGCAGTTATCAGAGGCAGCATGCGCCTATAGGATTAAGTTATAGGCCTTTAAGCTGCTAGCTGGAACAGGAAGCACCTTGAAAAAACTGATATGATTTGCTGCGACTGAGGGTGTAAGTCATTTATACATACACTAAGGTATCCCTAGAAACTCAGTCCTGACAGCAGTTCTACAGCTTTCTTCTCTCCTACCTATCAAAAGGCTTCTACCCCAGTCCAATCAAATCGCATCATCAAATCACAGGCCATAGCGATTACGGATTCGCCCGGAGCGAGTTAGAACTAGGTCAGTCGCAAATCTCTGCAAATCAGGATGGTGCGGAAGTTCTAAACGAGAAATCTACTAAGGAAAAGTTCTATGAAAAACTTGAAGTTTACCAGTTTAGTAAGTCTGTCTTTGCCCTTGTATTTGACTCTGGCTTGCGGCGGTGAAAATCACTCGGACCTTACTTCAGGAGGTCAGCAGGGCTTCGTCGTTCGCAGCGACAAGGGCCGCTCGCTTGCCGAGATCCAGGATACGGTGGAGCAGTATAGGAAGGATTTGGGTGGGGCTAACAATCTCAACGCTGTAGGCACTCAAGCTCAGGGTCATCGCGAAATTAATTGGGATGGCGTACCAGCTGACAAGTCAGCACCGAATCTCTTTCCTGGAGACTTCTTCAAAACGCGCGGTTTGCTCGTCAGCGCGCCTTGCGATCAGTTGCAGGTCAGCTCTAGCCTGGCCGAGTCGCCTAAAGTTGAGTTCTCCAACATCAAGCGCAATCTTTCCCAGCTCTTCAAGGCGTTCAGCCCCGAGAAGCTCTTCGCGCCTCTCGGCAGCAACACTCTGAACGTCACCTTCACAGTCCCGGGAAGCAAAACTCCCGCTACAGTATCTGGTTTCGGCGCTATCTTTTCGGATGTTGATCTTGCCCGTATCAGCAAAATCGAATACTTCGATATGCGTGGCAAGCGGATAGCCGAGATTCCTGTCGAAGCTGTCGAGCACGCGAACGAAAGCTTCTCTTTCGTCGGACTCAACTTTAAGAACGGCCAAAGGATTGCGAAGGTGCGGATTACTACTGGAAACGTTCCTCTCCAGCAATACTCTCAAGAAAATGCGCGGGATGATTTAGTAGTAGTTGACGACTTTCTCTATGCCGAGCCTGCCAATTGAAAAACAGCCTGAACCTCGGGCGAACTGATCCATCGAGATCCTTTCGTTTATGTGTCGACATGGAATCCATAGCCTATTCCTTCATGGAAATAACCAGACCACGAGGTTCGCAGTCTGGCCTGTCTCTTCAATATTTGGAGGGAACGCAATCATTAGAGCTGAGCCGTGCCAGGAGGATAAGGGTCCCTTGAATATCTCTTTCGGTCACTCAACTCCCTAGGGCGAAATTTGGATTTGAGCGCCCTTCGTAGAAATGCTCTGCAAGTCCTTTACCAAACTCGAATAAGCCTGGCTTTCTTTTGCTGAAGCTCGTTTCAAGCCTGCAAGGTAGAAAATATTTTCACAGACCCTATATTGAAATTCAGGCAGGGCGAATTTCCGTATAGACAACGGCTGCATTGATCGCAAGACAGCCTTGAATGGCCTGCTATAAAAGAAGTGAACTTGAATTCGTGATCTCTTCTCGGAAGAGATGAGCGAAAAAGGATAAGAAAGTCGAAAACCTTAGACCAAGCTAAAAACTAAGGTCGAGAGAGAGCCTATGGTGAATTAGAGGCACAGATCTTGAAGGGAAAGTTTTTGAGAAGATCGACCTTATAAAAGAGACATGCAAAGGGACCCCCAAGTGAAAGAAAGATTGTCGCCCTTAATGATAGCCCCCCTTCTAAACCAAAAAATTGTAGCCGATCACCTTTTAAATACGCTGTCAGATCGAGAAGAAGTGGAAATGTTAGAGTCTATGATCAAGAGATACCTGGCCAGTAGAGAGGGAGATTTCGTCCGTTGCAATGAGGGTGAGAACCTTTTTAAGTTCTAGCCTTCAAGGCGCAGCACTTCTATTACGTGAATAGACCCATCGATGATCTGCCAGCGAACATCCAGGTTCAAGATGCGAAAAGCAAACTTCATTCCCTGACTACTGGGAGACGTGAGAGGAGCCGCTTTCTTCTGCGATGTAGGTCGAGGGTCAAAGGCCAGCATCTGCTCGATCAGCTCTTTGATTCCCGCTTGCTCGCTGCTTGCCACTTGCTCGATGAGTGCGAGACTTTCGGCATTGAAGCTCACTGGATAGCGTTGAATTGTAGACTGGATCCAACCAGAATTTGCCTCCTCGATACGATCCGCAAAGGGGAGGTAGGGTTTAATATCGATAACAGGGGTTCCATCGAGAATGTCGACCCCACTCAGATGTATCTCGATGCCATCCTTAGCTGCAAAATCGATACGATCGAGCTTGAGGGCCGACATTCCAATAGGGTTAGGTCGGTGCGGCGATCGAGTCGCAAAAACCCCCATGCGCTCCTGAGCGTCGAGCCTGGGAGTTTCGATAAGGGGATGCCAGGGTTTATCCAGATTCTTATGAAAGACAAAGACCAGCCAGATGTGACTGAACTGCTCAAGATGACGCAATGCAGCTGGATAATTAGGGTCGGGATTGAGTTTGAGGACGCCTCGTGCTTCCGTCATCATCAAAGATTGACGTGGCACACCGAACTTTTCACGAAATGGCGTGGAAAGCTGGCCGATTGTTGAACACCAGTACTTCATTTTGACCTAATAACGTAGTTTTTTGATGAATCCAACGGACTCTCTCCGCAGGCAAAATGCTTACACGCTAGGCGGGAGTTTGCGAAGACAAATCCCACGGTTTAAACCTAGGTCTCAGCTGCGGCGGGTTTGCTCTAATAGTCTCACCAGTTGCTGGCCGCGCCCTAAAACCAGCAGGGTGTCGTCCACTTCGATGGCCATTTCATCAGAAGGAGGTAAATCCATTTTGCCTATTTTCCTCTTTAAACCGGCTAAAACTAAGCCCCCCTCTCCTGGCCGCAGTTCTTTAACGGTCTTGCCAATCGCAGGGGCTCCTGCTTCGACAGTGATAATAGTCATGTCTACTTCCAACTCTTTTCCGCTTAAAACTTCATAAAAATCTTGCAACTGAGGCTTCATAAGCATTTGAGCCATCCGGTTGGCTCCGGCTGAATAAGGACTGACGATGCGATTGGCTCCCGCTCTTTTCAATTTCGCTACAGCCTCATCTGCACTGGATCGGGCGACAAGGAAGAGTTCCTTTTGAAGGAGACGAGCCGACATAACTGTAAGAAGATTGTCCGCATCGTTCGGCAGAACACTGGCTAAACAAGCAGCTTTCTCGACACCCGCAAGGCGCAGTATGTTGTCAGATGATGCATCACCTTGAATACACATCCAACCTAAAGCCCGCGCTTCTTGCACTCGATCTCCATCTGTTTCGATCAGTACAAATTCCTTACCAGCATCGGCCAGCTCACGAGCCACTGCCCGCCCCATCCGCCCGAAGCCACAAACGATCGTGTGGTTTTTCAACTTCTCAATATGTCTATCCATGCGTCGATGCTCCATCAGGCGTTTCAGGTCTCCATTCATCGAAATTTCGCCGAGCTTACTCAGACTATAGATGAAAAAAGAGAAGCCGAAAATGATGTAGACTATAACAAATATCTTTCCGGGATCTGACAGGGGGCGTACTACCTCGTAGCCTATTGTCGAGAGCGTTATAAAAGCCATGTAGGCAGCATCTAGCCAGGAAAGATTCTCTAAGAATCGGAAACCGCAGGTACCTATGATCGGTAGAGCTATCAGGATGAACAGTATGCGACTGAGTTGATGCATGTACTAACCTTAGTCTGGCAGGCTTTAAGCTGCCAAATAGCTTTCTGACTCTAAAATATCTCAGAGCACATGCATCAGAGACTAGCACAAATCTCCAAGTTGATCCAAGGATCTGCAGCTTATCCCCGACGTCCGCTGACGTAAGCGGCTGTCTGAGGATGCTGTGGTATGCAAAAAATATCAGAGGTTCGACCTTGTTCTACCATTCGACCCACGCCATCGACAGTCCAAAACATCGCTACGTAGTCGGAAATGCGTCGCGCCTGAGGTAGGTTATGGGTGACGACCAACACCGTATAACGTCCTCTCAGCTGAACGATCAACTCTTCCACCTTTTCACTTGAGAGGGGATCGAGGGCACTGCAGGGTTCATCGAAGAGCAAGACCTCGGGCTTGAGGACCAGAGAGCGAGCGATACAGAGTCTCTGCTGCTGTCCCCCGGAAAGTGCATGGGCGGGCTTGTGAAGACGATCCTTCACCTCCTCCCAAAGTCCCACATCGCGCAGAGAGGTTTCGATGAGCTCGGCCATCGCCTGCTCGTCCCTCATCCCATGGTACTTGAGGGGCAGCGCAAAATTCTTCCATATGCTCAGCGGGAATGGATTGGGTTTCTGAAAGACCATGCCCACTTTTTTGCGAAGGGCCAGCACATCGGTACTTGAGTCCAAGACCTGAGTCGAGCCTATTTCAATCGTGCCTGAGACGCTACACTGAGGCAGCATTTCGCTGAGGCGATTGAGGCAGGATAAAAAAGTGGTCTTCCCGCAGCCAGATGGTCCAATGAGAGCTGTAATCGAACAAGCATCGGCGTTTAGATGGACCCCTTCCAGCACCTTTTTCCCGCTGTAGCTAACATCCAGGTCGCGGACCCGAATCAGCGGCTCGCCCCCCATGACACAGTAATTATCAGAGCATAGCGGTAGGCAGTTTTCGCTAGTTGGGCCTTGGCTTTTATCCTTCGTCATAAGAGGTCCAATCTTGATTTAAGATGCCGATCCGCTAGCATCGACGCACTGATATTGATGATGAAGAGGAGTGCGACCAGAACCAAGCTGCTAGCATAGGCGCTCTTATCTCCTCCTGAAACGTTCATCGACAGATCATAGATGTGAACAGATAAGGAACGCCCGGAGTCCATCAGCGATTCAGGCATACGATCGACATAGCCTGAAGTAAAGATGAGAGCTGCAGTCTCGGCGATGGCTCGACCCAATCCCAATATCAGGCCTACCATCAATGCTGGAACTGCAGCAGGCAGGAGTATGCTCCATAAGGTAGCGTGACGAGGCAGGCCGAGCGAAGCCGCTGCCCGCCTATAGTCCTGGGGTATCGCCCGCAGTCCCTCCTCGAGAGCTCGAATAAGAATCGGCAGGACCATACAGGCTAAAGTCAGGCCTCCTGAAAGTATGGAAAAGCCGAGCCCGAGTACCTTGCAGAAAAAGGCATTACCAAAGAGCCCGAAGACGATGGAAGGTATACCGGCTAGAAGGTCGAGACACCAACGGACGAAGTTGCCAAAGCTTGGCTTGCTCGAGCTGTATTCAGACAGCAAAAGAGCGGTGCCAAGTCCAAGAGGAACAGCGGTCACCATGCAGACCAGGAGAATAAGAATAGTCGATACGAGGATAGGCGCGATACCTCCACGACGTCCGGATTGCAGGGGTTCGCTAGTCAGAAATTCCCAGGATAGAAGCCCTGCCCCATGCCAGAGCATAGATCCAATGATTAGAATAAAAATCCCAAAAACAAATGCCGCAGCCGCCCACGAAGAGCTCCGCAGCAGCGACTCCTGCAAGCTAGATGTTCGCCTAAGCATGCCGCGGCCTGACTAAGCTTGCCAAGCTTACGATGATGGCGATACAGAATGCCAATAAAAGACCGCTGACAAACAAAGCTGAACGATGGAAGTTCATTGCATAAGCCATCTCCAGCGCAATGTTAGCTGTCAGGGTACGCACGGGATCAAAAATGCTAGTTGGCACCTGAACAATATTGCCGCAAATCATGATCACAGCCATAGTCTCCCCCAAGGCTCGGCCCGTAGCGAGCAAAACAGCACCCATGAGGCCAGGGCGTGCCGCCGGCCAGACTGCAGAGCGGAAAACACCCCAGGTATCGAGACCCAGTGCTGCCGCCCCTTTCACTGCCTGAGTCGGCACACTCACTATACTTGCATCTGCCATCAACGCCAGAGTCGGTAGCACCATGATCGCGAGTACGATGGATCCAGTAAGAAGACTCGCGCCAGGTGGATGGATCCGGTTGACGAGGGGTACGATCTCGGTGAGCCCCCAGAATCCATAGACAACCGAAGGTATGCCGGACAAAATCTCAAGCATCCGCTTGAGATAGGATGCGAGACGTGGCGGCATATAATAATTACAGCAGAGAGCTGTCAGCAAACCGAGAGGCGTCGCGATTAAAAGTGCTCCGGCCGTAACGCTTAAGGTTCCCATAAGCATAGCCAGCAAACTGTATTCACCTTCGCGAGGTGACCATGCACCAGGATAAATAAAAGCTGAGAGACCCTTCTCGCGGAGAACTGGCCAGCTCTCTTTGCATAGAAAAGCCAGTATCAACAGTAGGAGCAAAGCGCTGCAAACTGCTGAGCTCCGCAAGACCAAGATCCAGCGCGCTTCACTTTTTAGAGAAGGTGACAAAGTACTGTTCCTTGACGAGGTCTTCGACTCCAGCTGATTGAGCAAAGTCGAGGAAGGATCTAGCCAAAGCTTTAGAATTGTCCTTAGTTACTAGGTTTAGTGGGCGGGATAAAGGATATTTTCCAGCTTTCACCTCCTCAACAGTCGCAGAGATACCCTGGAGAGGGAGCAGTTTGATAGGCACTCCATTGCCTGCCGCGAACTCAGCCGTACCGATCGAAACATAGCCGATCGATCCAGGATTCCCCGCTATCGTTTTGATGCCCTGCTCATTGTCACCGATGATAACCTGAGATTTGATTTCACTGTTTTTGATTTTGAAATATTTTTCGAAGAGTTCGAGGGTTGAGCGTCCTTCTGCCTTATTTACGACAGTGATCGGACCGTCCTTACCGCCGACATCTTTCCAATTCTTGATTTGCCCCCTGTAAATTCCGACGATCTGCTCCTCGCTCAAGCTCACCAGGGGATTATTCTTGTGCAAAATGATTGAAATCCCATCCAGGGCTATCGGAAAGGCCTTAAGTTCTTGCTCATCTGGATTGAGGGCACGCGATACCATCCCAATATCGGCTAGATTCTGCCTTACGTCTGCTACACCGCGTGAAGAGCCACCCGTCTGAACATCTACGCGCACTCCAGGATGGGCTTTCTCAAAACGCTTACCCACCTCGAGAACAAGGGGTGCAACGGTGCTCGATCCCGTAATGACGAGCTTGCCGCTGAGAGGGCTGCTTTCGACTGCCAAACTTAAGTGCGGGAGTATAAGGAAAAGGAGCAAAGTAAAGGGCGTCAAAAGCCTCGTTCTCATGGTTTCGTCCTTCAAACTTGCGTAGGCATTGAGTGGAATTTTGAAAGAATTTGAAACTAGAAGGTGCTCGATTTTTTGGCAAGTACCTATTTCTAGCCAACTGCCGAAAAGTTTTTTTGGCGCCTTGTAGAGCTACTTCATTGGGGAGAATTGGCCACAGAGATAGGTAAAACTATGCGGAAAACGTGGCCCGGCCACCAAGCAGAGTGAGTCAAAGACCTGGAGATTTGCGGGCCCTTTACTTGAAGGCTTAGGGCCACAGGCGGGAGTTCTGGGATCGCCAAATTCCTGGTTTTACTGGCTCTCTTCATGTGCATCCGTGACATTTGCTTCTGGAATCAGGACGATATTTTCTTCTAGTTCGCTGTTATTGGCAGCATTCATCTTCGAGAGACTACGGTAGTAATAACCATCATAACCATAATTACCGCCAACAACCGTCCGCCGCGCAACTACCACTCCACCACGTGGTCCTACAGCGATCGCGGTCCGACGGGCCGCAAAATTAGCCTCAGCGATTTCGGAATAAAAGGCTGTAGCTACTGGCAGAGACAGAAAGCTCGTCATGAGAATCAATGACTTTTTCATAGTAAGTCTCCATGCACAGGTTTATTACTTTGAACGAAACGATCCCGAAGCCAAATCCACCTGGGAACCACCAGCGGGGATTTGTGCCGCAAATTTGCTATCGTCGATTTCACCGTTGAGCTTCCACGCACCGAAGGTCACTTCATATTGCGGACCTTGAGCTAAATTACGGCTTGTAATCAGAGACTTGCAGATCGTACCGTTTTCCGCCACCCATAGTTGCCAGTCAGCAACTTCAGTTCGAAATCCCACATGTTCGCAGTTACGGGCCGTGACCTTGCTAGATCCGAAGTATTGGGCTTTTTTGATAGCTTTCTTGGCCGCATCGAATAGGTCGCCGCGTAGAAGGTCCATCAGGGGCGCCTGGATATTCCTCTCGTCTAGCTTCTTTACGAGGTCATCTACTGATCCAACGAGGGCTTCTTGGCCGAAGCGCTTGTTCATAGGATCCACAATGGTAAAAGTTTTACCATCAAAATAGGCCACTTGATTTTCGTCACCCATACGAGCTGCGTAGAGTTTGTCGGGTCTTTCCATCTTCACGTCGAGCATAAATATCTTTTGAACTTTAAAATCATTTTCTGTCTGGATTTCATCTGCGGTAGCCAACGCGCGAACTTCGATAGATTTTGCATTTTGAATAGTTTCAGCGGCTTTTTTGAGGACAGCGAGAGCCTTGCTTGAAGAATCTTCGGCGAAACTATGCGAGGTCGAAATAAGCAAAGAGGCAGTTGCCAAAGTCGCTTTTAACATTGCGAGCTCCTTTTTGAGGAATTCTATTTTTTGATTTAAGCCTAAGAGCGGTCTACGCCTCCTCAAAATTCTTGGCAAGCTGGTGAGATTATCTGCGGTCATGCACTCACATAATTTCTAGCGCATACAGGATGTCGGTCAAAAGCCCACAATTCGGGAAAAATTTGTTAAATCTATAGGCATTTCAGCCGATAAAGAGGCTAGTCTAGGCAGAGGGCGGGGAATTATGCGTAAGTTACTAATTGCATTAGCTGTTTTCTCAGGCACGTGTTACGAAGCCCCGAATCCCCAGCGGAGCGACGAGGCCATAGTCAGCGCTCCCGCTCCCCAGCAAGGCGATACCGTTAGTTCAGTGCCAGTTGAAGGTGCAAGTAGCCCAGTGATTCAAACACCGGCTGTCGAAAGCAAATCTCCCGGTTCTCCAGCTCCCCTTCTTGAAGCGGGAACCTTAAACGTACAGTGGTTCGCGGGAGCTGCTAACTGTAACCAAGACAACAATCCTCCGCTGCAAGTCCATGCTTACAACAAGAACATGAGCATCATTCGGCAGAACAAGTGTGTGAATTTCGAAGCCCCCTTTATTTACCTGCTTTTTGGCGCCCAGAAGGCGCTACTGATAGACACTGGCGCCACAGCTGCAGCAGCAACTTTCCCTCTGAGGGCTACAGTCGAAAATCTAATGGTCGAGCACTATGGGGCCACGCAAAGAGCTCAAATCACTCTAGTGGTAGCGCATAGTCATGGGCATGGTGATCACCGAGCTGCGGACGCTCAGTTCAATGGCCAAGTTGGAACTACTGTCGTAGGCACGGGAATGGCGGCTGTAGCCAGTTTTTTTGGAATCACGAGCTGGCCCGAACAGATGGTCGACTACGATCTCGGTGGTCGAGTTCTCAAAGTGATTCCCATTCCCGGGCACGAAGCAAGCAGTGTCGCCTTCTACGATAAGCAGACTGGAAGTATTTTTTCAGGTGATTCGCTCTATCCGGGCCGACTCTACATCGAGAGTTGGGAAGTCTACCGGGCCAGCATCGCCAGACTGAAAGCATTTTCGGATAGTCAGGCTGTCAGTCACGTGCTTGGAGCTCACATTGAAATATCGAAAACTCCGGGCCAGGACTATCCCATCGGTTCGACCTTTCAGCCCGACGAGCACGCCTTAGCGCTGAGCAAAGACTCTTTAATTTTGCTCGATAGTGAACTGAAGAAGATCGGTACGACCCCTATGCGGAAGGTTCTGGACGAATTCATCATCAGCCCGTGAGCGAGACGAAAGGGACATATTCCATCGCGGACAGGAGCCGCGATGGAATATGTCCCGAGATTATTCAGCCAGTCCCTTGAACCCGAGAAGCGATGAGGGATCCCTTAAGCTCTCACTCGCCTGTAAATTAAGGATTTCGATCATCTGATCAGCGAGGTATTCAGAGGCGACGGTTCCTAAATGCAGGCCGTCAGGAATCAGCTCCCGTAGAGTATAATGTCGACCTTTATAACTGAGTTCTTCAAACTTAGCAGACCGAGCCGCAGCAGCATTTGCTTCTAAGTTAGGAGCACAAGAAATATCCGATGAAATGCTCATGAGGCATAGGGCCTTTCTTAGGAATTTTACAAGTGACATCAAGGTTTCTCGAGAAAAAGTTCGCCTTTCCAGCCTGCGGCTAGATAGGCGAAATCAATGTTTAGCTATGATGAAATGAGTTTAAGCTTAATGTCGTCGCTGCTAAGCGAGAGTACAGATTTTTACTAGCCCTACGATAGGTGCAATGGAGACGAATGGCAACTTGCCGTTTCGCCTCGCATAAAAAGCCTAGTCGGCTGCGTTTTCTGCGGAAGAATAAGGCGTGAATTAAATTTCAATATTTTCCTGCTTATCAGCTAGATACACCGACAAGGATACCTTAATCTTCAAGTAGTTCTTGGTTCAGCTTGATCGCGGCCCATGAGCAGCCAACTTTTTATTTCAAGCTACTTTCCATTTCGCTTTCTTCATCGTTACTGCCGAGCGCCGCAAAGGGTTCGCCACCCATAGGAGTTCGACCTTTTTTGTAATTAATGCGCCCCATCGTCTTATCGATCGCTTTTTCCAATTTCTCAACCGCCCCATCAAGTGCGAGGTCGAAGGTCTCCGCCTTGTGGGAGCAAGCTAGATTTGAGAAACCAGCAAGATGAGCTTCGATAGAACAGTATTTATCTTTATCGCCACCCTTCCCGCTATTAGTGTCGTTGAAGTGAAGCTCTACCCGTGTCAGAAGGCCGGAAAAACGGTCTAGAGTCTTTTCCACTTCACTGCTAGCCCAAGCGATAGTTCTCTGGTTCATTTCAACTGAATGATTGGAATTGACGAGGACTTGCATGTTGCGCTCCGTAAAAAAGGAAGAAACGTCCAGAAATTTTTCATGCAAGAAGTAAACCGCTACTCCTTGAGCTGAGCATTTTCTACCTTAGCTGCGACGAAACGATCACGAATCTAACGATAGCTGAAAATCATCAAGAAGACTAAGAGTACGACTAAGGCACCGGTCGAGCACTTTGGCTCTTTGAACAGGTCGACAATACTTTTCTGGAAGAGCACTAGTAGTATAGTTCCCGGTGCCATACCGATCAGACTCGGAAGGAGATAGCGCATAAAGGGCATGTGGCCAGCCCCAGCAGCAAGATTGATGAGGTTGTTCGGAGCCACTGGCAAAATGCGCAGCAAAACGAGCGTACCAAAGCGCCCATGACCTATCTTGCTTAATATTTTTTGGGTGCGTCTTCCAAAAAGATTATGAAAAAAAGTCGGTCCTACAAGACGACAGATAAAGTAGCTTATACAAACATCACCGCAGACCCCGAGAGCTATATAGGTAAAAGCCCGATCCATGGGAAAGAGATGCGCGGTTGCAATGATAAATCGAATGAAGCTATAGACAGCGGCTGCAGTAATATCACTACAGCTGGCATTGGCCTGCCGAAAGGTGCTTGCTGCCCTAATTGAAAAAAAGGGTCTCCTAAA
>JBGSTX010000069.1:0-4309 GCA_041736305.1 Oligoflexus sp.
ATTACGCCTATTTACGATTTTTGATACGATGGCTTCTTTGAATTCTTTGGAATAGGTCGACCGTTTTCCCACTTGTCTGTTCTTGCTCGCCCGCTTTAAGTTAAATCTGAGTTAAGCGACAGGTACCGTGAAACAGGGGGCAACAGCATCTGATATTTAAGGGAGGCTATGTTGCCGTTCGCGTTTACCAGTCACCAAGATTCACTAGTGATATTGATGCTGTAATTAAAGGCATTCCGCCCGATGATGCAATTCGGCGAATAAAAAACTCCATTAATCAAGATCTTGCGGACGGTGCTTGGTTCTCATGGGACAGAGAGGACACTCTCCAGACTCAGGGCGAATATGGCGGTCGCCGCCTCCGCTTTCGAGCTGGAATTGGAGAGCCACCAGCTAAGCTTGCGAATGCACTAATTGTCGGGATAGACCTCGGAATAGGTGATCCAGTCACTCCTGCCGCTTATCAAGTTCAGACATCCTACACAATTGGGGAAGGAAGTTTGTCCTGGCAGGTCTACCCTGTTGAAACAATGCTTGCAGAGAAGCTTCATGCGCTTGTAATCCTGGGTGATAACAATTCACGATCCAAAGACGTTTACGATATTAATCTATTCTGGTCGAAAGCGAATATCGAAAATTTAAGATCTGCATTGAGAGCCACATTCGCTTTTCGAAAAGATGATCTTCCGGAATCATTCGCGGAACGGATTCAAAAGATCGATACGACAAGGTTGAGAAAAGGTTGGGCAAATGCAGTTCTATCTCTACAGGACAGACCTAAGTTTGATGAAGTTTTTCATTCCTTGCTGGAAAACGTAAAGCTGATATGAAATGCATGGCTCGCTAAAAATTCTACATTTCACTGAATTGCTGTAAAGTTGGATAATATTCGTTTCAAAGTTGCCATTGTTTTTACTGATTCAATAGAGCTTCTGTGAAAATAGTTAGGCACAGAATGCTACTTGATCGTGTACTTCAGCAGCACCTTATATTCAAAGGTGGCTACTTTGCTTTGCGAGTGTACCATTCGCCTCGATTCACGAGTGATATTGATGCCGTAATAAAAGGACTGTCACCCGAAGAAGCGGTTCAACGGATTAGAGTTGCATAAATTATTCTCCTGCCTAAGGTTCGTTTACTGAAGCCAACTAATCTCAGAATACAGCTTGGTGAATTATGGTCTTTCAAATTGTGCCTTGAACTGGTGATTATATGCAACGTTGAGATTGTTGTTTGCCAATCTGCCAAGAACTATGCTTTTAGCTGGCATAGGAAATAAATTCGGAGCATTTTATTAGGCGATAAGCGATACGAGAGACCATTGGCGTGTTCTCGCGTAGGACATAGCTTGTCAGCACATGAAAATATCCAAATCGATAGGCAATAAAATGAAACAGTTGATATGCTATTTATTTTGCCTCACGAGTCCATCCGCTTTTTCTGGAACTCTTCTTTGCTATGCACCTGAGAAATCCGACACTCCGGGATATGAGATGAAATATGCAAAGATGAGCGGAAAAAACAGATTCACTACGGTCGAGTAATCTGGAGTTTTTGAAACACCCTTCATAATATGGCCGAGCAGAGAAAACAGCGAAAAAGCTTGGCCTCTTGGAAAGTATGGTCTTCAGCAAAAGAACTGGCCCATTAGAGATATTTTGAGCATTGAAAGGTACAAGAAAGGTTCCAAGGTTAAGTTGGAAGGGGAACTCATAGAAGCTACCCAGGATCCAAGCCTTCCTTATGTCTTTTCAAAGTTAGAGTGCGAGTTTATTTAATATTGCTTATAAAATTTGCTTTAGATTAGCTGGAATCTAGCTCCACTTTCCAGACCATGAGTAGATCCACTAAGGTGACAGGCGGGCAGGAAAAAAGAAAACTCCGGTCAGTACGAGACTAACCGGAGTCTTTGCTAAGATTTCAAAGCTGGGATGGCGAGTGCGAGTCGCCGTCCCTTTTTTTGTCTCAAACCCCTCCTGGTTTGCAAATTTGGTTTGCCGAGGGATGCTTGAGATCGAGGGTCTCCCCAATGCCTTTACAGACCTGGGGAAGACGGGAGCGGAATTACATCATGCCGCCCATGCCGCCCATTCCACCCATGCCGCCCATTCCACCCATGCCTGCAGGAGCACCAGCGCTGCCGCCTTCAGAAGGCTTGTCAGCGATCATAGCTTCAGTGGTCAGGAGGAGACCAGCTACCGAGGCAGCGTTGGTCAAAGCAGTCTTTGCTACTTTAGTCGGGTCGATGACGCCGGCTTTGTAGAGGTCTTCGTAGACTTCAGTCAAAGCGTTGAAGCCGTCGCCGCCTTTGCCGTTCTTCACGCGATCGACAACCACAGCTGGCTCAACGCCGGCGTTGACAGCGATCTGACGAAGAGGCTCTTCGATCGCGCGACGCACGATCGCTACGCCGAACTTCTGCTCACCCTGAACCTGAACACTTTCGAGAGCGGCCTGGCAACGGATGAAAGCAGTACCGCCGCCTGGGACGATGCCGTCCTCAACAGCTGCACGAGTCGAGTTCAAAGCATCTTCCACACGAGCTTTCTTCTCTCTCATTTCGATTTCAGTCGCAGCGCCTACCTTGATGACAGCTACACCACCGACCAATTTCGCAAGACGCTCTTGGAGCTTCTCTTTGTCATAATCAGAAGTCGTAACTTCGATCTCAGCGCGGATCTGACCGACGCGTGCATCGATATCAGCTTTTACACCCTGACCGTCGACGATCGTGGTGTTTTCTTTAGTGATGGTGATGCGCTTAGCTTGACCCAACTGCTCAAGGCTGGTGCTCTCAAGCTTCAGACCAACGTCTTCGCTGACCACTGTGCCGCCAGTGAGATACGCGATATCTTGCAGCATCGCCTTGCGACGATCGCCAAAGCCAGGAGCCTTGACAGCAGCAATCTTCAAAGTGCCGCGCAGACGGTTGACAACCAAAGTCGCCAAAGCCTCGCCATCGACATCTTCCGCAACGATAACCAGAGGACGACCCGATTGAGCTACTTGCTCAAGAACAGGTAGCAACTCTTTCATGTTGGAAATCTTCTTCTCGCTGAGGAGAATCAGAGCGTTCTCATAAACGCATTCCATACGCTCAGCGTCAGTCACGAAGTAAGGAGAGAGGTAGCCGCGATCGAACTGCATACCTTCGGTGAACTCAAGAGTCGTTTCCATACCCTTGGCTTCGTCGACAGTGATAACACCGTCACGACCAACTTTGTCCATCGCTTCAGCGAGGATGTCGCCGATAGCACGGTCGTTGTTAGCGGAAATTGCACCGATCTGGGCGACTTCTTCGCGAGTCTGAGTGGGGCGAGACAGCTTGTCCAAAGCTTCGACGATAGCCCTAACAGCTAGGTCGATACCTTTTTTCAATTCCATTGGGTTGTGACCGGCAGCTACCAGCTTCACACCTTCACGGAAAATGGCTTGAGCCAGAACAGTTGCAGTCGTAGTTCCGTCACCGGCGTTGTCAGAAGTCTTGGAAGCAACTTCCTTAACCATCTGCGCGCCCATGTTCTCGAACTTGTCTTCAAGCTCAATTTCCTTAGCCACGGAAACACCGTCTTTGGTGATCGTCGGAGCGCCGAAAGAGCGATCGATAACTACGTTACGGCCCTTAGGACCAAGAGTGACCTTCACCGCGTTCGCGAGAGTGTCTACGCCTGTTAAAATCTTGCGGCGTGATTCTTCACCAAAGTTAATAGTCTTAGCTGTCATAAATTCCTCGTTCAGAAATTAAAAAAAAGTCGCTATTGAATATGTGCGTCTTAAAATAGAAAAAGATGGGCTTAACCCAAGACGCCCAAGATATCGTCTTCGCGGAGGATGAGGTGCTCTTGGCCGTTTACCTTGACTTCAGAGCCAGCGTATTTGCTGAAGAGAATGCGGTCACCGACTTTGACGTCTGGCTTGCTGAGATCGCCACTGTCTAGAACGCGGCCGTTACCGATCGCGATAACTTCGCCTTCCATCGGCTTTTCTTTGGCATTGTCAGGGATGATGATGCCACTAGCGGTTTTTGCTTCGGCTTCGACTCTCTTAACGAGAATACGGTCCTGCAAAGGTCTGATTTTCATACGGGAGCCTCCAAAATACGATCTACTAAGCAATCGTTTCGAACTGGGAAAAAACGCAGTCTGAGTTTTGCGCCAATTTTGACCGGCAGTTTGATCGTGTCACAAAAGCCAATGGACTACGTCTCTTAGCCTAAAATTCGATTCGAATTTAAGTACAGCTTTTCATGTGTCAAGGGAAGAGCAAAAAGATTTTGGAAGACTTGGGTGAGAAAAGGGCCAAGGCCCTT
>JBGSTX010000133.1:0-24422 GCA_041736305.1 Oligoflexus sp.
ACGTTCGCATCGACCGCCATTCCTAGCGTGAGGATAAATCCGGCGAATCCAGGCAGCGTCAGAGCAAAGCCGAAGCTAGCCATCAAAGCCAGGAGAAGTATAGCGTTGAGCACCAGAGCTACGCAGGACAAAAAGCCGGGACGTTTGTAATACCAGGTGATGAAGACAAGTACGCCGATGAGGCCGACGAGAACGGAGAATACACCCTGATTCGCCAACTCTGGCCCGAGTGTCGCACCTACCTGCCGCTCTTCAAGGATAGTTATAGGAGCCGGGAGCGCACCTGAACGAAGGATCAAGGCCAGCTGCTGCGCATCAGTCTCTATTTCTTGACGTGGCTTATCGGAACCGAGCGTAATCTGTGCGCTACCACCTGCGATTTGTGTCTGAATAACCGGATCGGAAACGATCACCTCATCGAGAACGATAGCCATTCTCTTACCGACGTTGGCACCGGTGACATCACCGAAACGCTTGCCGCCCGTGGCGGTGAATTTCAAAGAGACTACCGGCCGCTGATCCATGGAGTTCGGATCGAAGGTGACGTTAGCGTCGAGAACATCTTCCCCGGAAAGCTCGGTAGCAGCTTTCAAGACGTGAGCTGTATATCGGGTCTTTTTACCGGACGCTAAGAGCGTCTCTTCAAACAAGAGTTCTCTACCCTCGGGGACCAGTCCTTTGGTAGCTTCAAGTATAGCTGGCTTGTTTTCAGAAATGAGTACGGAAGCGCCTTGGTTTCCTCGACGTTCTAGAGTCACGCCTTCCGGGAGTTTCCCGGCCAAAGTATCGAAGCCTTTGAATTCCTCATCGACCATTTTGAACTTGAGCTGCGCGGTACGACCTAAGAGTTCTCGAGCCTTTTCCGGATCTTTAAAACCTGGGAGCTGCACCATGATCGACTTGTCTGCGCGGCGGTTGATCGAAGGTTCCGACACGCCCCACTTGTCGATCCGGCTCCGCACCACCCGCTCGGCCTGCTCGAGGGCACCATCGCGGATGCGAGATATCTCACTATCCTTGAATTTAAAGTCTAAGGTGCGCCCGTTGCTGCCTACCCGCTCCAGATCAGGATGTTCTTTGCTAAGTTCTTCGCGGAATGCGCCCGGATCAACTCCCTCTTCGAGAGTGATGCGAAGGGTCTGCTCACCGCGTTGGGCATAGGCTTCCTGCACTTTCTTGCCCGACTGATTCGCCCAGCGCGAAATTTCCGTTCCCATGCGACTCAAACGGTTATCCACCGCCGCTTCGGTGTCGACACCCAAGACGAGCTGCACACCGCCTTGCAGATCGAGCCCCAATTTAATGTGCTTTTTTGGCAACCACTTGGGAATAGCCTTATCCAGCTCCGCTTGATCATTGCGACTGTCTTTAGGCATGGAAAAGTAGATGATCGTCGGAGAGATGTAATACAAAGCTCCGAGAGTGATCAGGAGGACCAAGAGGGCGCGCGTTCGCAGGGACTTCATGCCTCGCTCCATGGCAAACTTATTAACCTAGGGCACCGCACATAGGGTGACCGTTACAGATACCTTGCCTACGTGTAAGTGTCAGCCGTTTTTTCGGGAGTAACGCTGTCGCGCCAACCCCTAACTTTTGCTGCCAACATCGGCATTTCTTCGTCAGTGCCTAACAAGTCTGGCAAAGCCTGAGCAGATTGTCCACGTCCAAGCGTCAAAGGCGCTGCTGTCTTTGCAGCCGACCTCTATTTTTCTGGCAAAGCCTTGTCAATTGGGCTTGGTACAGAGCGAGCCCACCTCGGCGTGATCTCTCGGGCAGAGGAGATTTCTCGCGAGTTGCCCCTCGCCCTAAGCTGCGTTATAGTGCAGCGCCTGAGTACCATGAGACGTAAAGGACTGAGCATGCAAGAGCTAGCTCCCCCCCGCCGCAAAAAAGGTTGGATGAATCTGAAAGTCACGCGTCTGGTCGAAGAGACCTGGGACACCAAGACTCTTTATCTCGAAGATGCTGAGGAAGGCTCCTGTCCCTTTGATTACATCGCGGGTCAGTATCTGACCTTCCGCTTCGATGATATCGCCGAACGCGCGGTGGCTCGTTCCTATACGATGTCGAGCTCACCTTCGCAAAAAGGTTTTGCAGCCGTTACGATTAAACGGGTGCCCAAGGGCCTCGTCAGCAACTGGCTCTGCGATCAGGTACAGGTTGGTAGTGTTTTAAAGGCCCGCGGTCCTATCGGCAAATTCGTGTTCGATTCAGCACTCTGTCGACCTCACCTGCTGATGGTAGGCGCAGGCAGCGGCGTCACTCCCTTTATTAGTATCATGCGTGAATACGCCGACAAGCTGGGGCAAGCAGGGGCACCCCGCGAGATGACTCTCCTAGTCGCTTACCGCTCGCGAGAAGATCTGATCTCTTGGAAGGAAATTGAGGAGCTGAGGCGAGTTCCCGGCGTGCGCATAGTCTGCACTCTCACGCGTGAAGACATGCGTTCCGAAGGCTTCCTCTATGGTCGTCCCGATGAGGCGATGCTCGCCCAGGTCTTTGAAGGTAACTACGCAGACTCCACTTATATGACCTGCGGTCCGGATGCGATGATGCATCTGGTGGTCGATTTTGTGAAAAGACAGGGGGTGCCGGCCGAGCACGCAATGATGGAATCCTTCGGCAACGGCTGAAAGCTATCTCAATTTGCTTTTTCCGGCCCAAACACCAAGACATCCTGTCGCGGTTCCACCCACTCTGGTGAGTAATGAGGCTGGGGAAAGGCCGCACGGGCTTTCACTTCCCTAGCTTCCTCAATAGCCTTATCTCTTTTTTCAGGATCGATGCCATGCGAACGCTCGAGATAAACAGTGGACGAAGCAAAGGCGAAATCGGTGCCACAGTCGCTGACGATCTGCATAACTTTCAGGTTTAGGTCTTCAATTACTGCTAGATACATGTTGTAGTCGCTGGTGCTGATGAAGCTAAAGATTTCGATATCAAGGCTAGATGCACCCAGCCTCACGAAGCGTACCCGGGCGGGATCATTCATAACCATCGGATGGCCTATAAGCAGCTCTTTCAGCCGCATCAGGAGCAGGCGCATTTGATCTGGTTTCGTATCGTAGCGAATGCTGAGCGTTGGCGCCCAACGGATCTTATCGCGTCTTTCAAAATTCTCAATTTTTATGAGTGAGAACTCAGCATTTGGAATCGTCACGAGAGTGCGATCAAGCGTACGCACTTTGGTCGATCTCAGACCAATATCTTCGACTGTCCCAATCACATCTCCAAAACGTCCGGTATCACCGACTCGAACCGGCTGATCCAAGAGGACCGAAATTCCGCCGAAGAGATTCTCTATCGTCTTCTGACCAGCGAGAGCGATAGCCAAACCACCGACGCCGAGACCGGCAATGATTGCAGTCACATCGAATCCAAGTCCCCGGAAAAGCCAGATGAGAGCTATCGCGACGACGAGAACTTTGCCGCCCTTTTGAATCGGCTGCAGCATCCCACTCGCTGCAGATTTTCCCTGCCGTTCAAAATTCCTACGCGAGAGTTCGATCAAGGCTTCCACCAGGCGCATACCGAGAAAAGCCAGTGCTAGGGCGAGGACTATACCTTCGAAGTAAAGCAATGATTGCCGCGTATTGAGCTTGAGTTCGAGAAAGGAGTGAGCGAGCTTAAAGACCAGGAGGCCGGTCAGCCAACGCAGCGGCGGCACGAAACGCTTCAGAGTGCGGCTACTGAGGAATATCTTATAGCGACGCGTCGCGAAATTTGTCAGCTTGATCAGAATAAACGCCAACAGACGAGAAATGACAAAGGCCAAGACGATACTGACGAGGAGCCCGGTCCATTGCCAGGCCTTCACGCCGAGCAGAGAATTTTCCACTAGAAAAAGAGGCAAGCGCGCCTCGATCCGATCGCCCGGCAGCTGCTCTGCCATGGCTGGGATCTTGTCCATAAACTCCGGAGCAAAACGCCAGACTTTGCGATCCTCATCAGCCAGAACACCCCGCCGCAGTTCAATGGGAATGGTCTGACCATTCAGTTTTATTTGCCCAATGATTTCAGCATCCGGCAAGAGCCCATCGATCGTACGCCCAGACGCTAGATCCGAAATATCGGCAATATCAATCTGGCCTTTTTTATTGAGAACATCCATGAGCTGACGAACTAGATTCCTCTGCCGCTGCTGGTTCATTCGCCGCGGAAACTCGACGAAACTGATCGCCCCCTCGACGTCGTCGCGTTTCATGAGATCGAGGAACTGTCGCATCATAAAGCGAGGCGATTCTGTGCTGCCTTCCTTGCTGGACGCACTGCTGCTCTCAGGCAGGGACTGAGCCTGGACCATCGGGACCAGCTTAGACGCATAGAAGCAAGTGCTGAGTAGCAGAAGCAAAAGTCTCCAAGCGCGCATGATCGGCCTTTCCTAACTCAAGACGGTTGACTGTATCGCGGCGGCGCTCTTCGTTCTGTGAGATTCTTCCCGGCCCGCCCGTGCAAATTTTTTTAGCCTTCACGGAGGTAGGATGCCCGACCAAGGCGGCGAAATCTAGCCGAATAATTTTCTCCCTCAGCAAGGTGAGTGTTCTGTAAGGCCCGTGCGACAGCGTTCTGAGACTTGCATGTTTGACGCTGGCTTCGTATCATTGTGGATACTTTCCAAAAAGGCAAAGAGAGACAGCTTCCATCACATCGCTGCTACACACGCGGCGGAGAGGAGACTTTGGCTATGATCCATCTCGGGATCGTCAGTAGGATTTTGCTCGGTTTCGCTTTATTTGGGGGACTCGCCTGCAATGAAGAGGCTCCCTTATCACATTCTCAGGCACTTGCGCCGAAGATTGAGACCAGAGCGCTGAGTCACAAGAAAATTCTCGATAAAATCTTCGCGCCCAGCAGCGAATGCTCTGCAGACGCTGGCAGCGTAGCCGTCCAGCTGCGCCGCCTGACTCGCCATGAGCTGCGGCTCAGCGTCGAAAATTTATTTAATCTAAATCTTGATATCGAAAAAGATCTACCACCAGACGAAAGCGTCTTCGGTTTCAAGAACAATTCTTCGCTCAATCTGGTGAGCATCGATCACGCGGTTGCCTATGCGCGGGTCGCCGATAAGATCGCGCTCGCAGTTTTAGATAAGGGCCTCATGACGGAGCTTGCTTGCAGCGAAGCAGACGGTCAGGCATGCGCCAGCCGCCTCATTCAGGAATGGGGTCCCCGTATCTGGCGACGCCCTTTGAGCAATGCAGAGATTCCAGCTCTTGAAAACGTCTATGCAATCGGTGCGGAAGCCGGAATCAAAAATGGTCTACAGCTGACCCTGCGGGCCCTGCTCACCGCACCAGCCTTTCTCTATCGCTCCGAAATAGGTAAAGATGGCAAGCTCGACCCCTACGAGTGGGCTAGCGCGCTTTCTTATTTCTTCTGGTCGAGTGGGCCTGATGCCGAGCTCTTGGCGAAAGCAGCTGATGGCTCTCTCCTCAACGATCAGGTCCTGGCTCAAGAAGTACAGCGATTGCTCGCAAGCCCGCGCGCCAAGGAAGGTTTGAAGTCTTTTGTGGACAGTTGGACCGGCTATTCCCAGGTTCTACAGGTAAGCAAAGACATGAGCCGCTTTCCTCAGTTCAATTCTGAGACTCGCGTGCAACTCGCTCGGGAAACGGAAGATTTTTTCGATCATGTCGTCCGGAGTTCAAATGGCAGTCTCCAGGATCTTCTCCTCGCCGACTACAGCCTAGGCGATCAGACCCTCGCTGCTTACTATCAAGTCCCTTGGGAATCAGCCAGCGGGCGCCTCGACTTCTCAGCTCAAGAACGTCGCGGAATCCTCGGCCACGCCAGCATTCTAGCTTCTCTCTCCTACGCTCACGAAACGCACCCTATCAAGCGCGGGACCTTCATCAGAGAACACATACTCTGCGAAGAACTCTTGCCACCGCCTCCAACGCTTATGATACAGCCGCCACCGCCTAAAGAAGGTGCCACGACTCGAGAGCGCTTTGCAGCGCATACCGCCCAACCCGTTTGCAAGGGCTGTCACATCAGAATTGATGGCGTCGGCTTTGGAATGGAAGACTTCGATGCCATCGGAATGCTGCGCACCAAGGATAATAACAAAGCGGTAGATAGTTCGGGCGAACTTTTCGATGTCGATGGGCAGACGCGCACCTACCAAGGCGGGCGTCAACTGACCGAACTTCTTGGAAAGTCGGAGCGAGTCGAACGCTGTTTTGCACTGCAATGGTTCCGTCAGGCCTATGGTCGGGTTGAAAGCGAAGCGGATATCTGCACGATCCGTTCACTGGGCAGTGAATTCCATGCAGGAATGAGCATCCGTGATCTGATGGTCAAGGTCATCACCCACCCTTCTTATCGCCACAGGAGCCTCTGAGATGAAAATTTGGAAACGAACTCTCGACCGCCGCCAACTCATGTCTAGCTTTGGTTCTGCGGCGATTGTCCTCCCCTTCATGCGCGTCCTCGAAGAGGAGCAGCTGCTGGCCGCGACATCGCAGCCTCGCGCAATATTCTGGTACTTCCCTGACGGCATTATCAAACCCCTCTTTCATCCTGAAGGAAGCGGCAGTGACTTCACTTTTCCGACGATGACCCGCCCCCTCGATCGCGTTAGAAGCGACGTGACGATGATCAAAAACGTCAATTATCGGGCCGAAGGCAGTCACGAGGGTGGTGGTGCCTACTGTCTAACCGGTCTTCCGGAGTCGAAGAAAGGCATTTCCATCGACACCTTTCTCGGCCAAGCTTTCCAGGCAAGCTCTCAGCTGCCCGTCCTTCGCCTCGGCATCGGCGCCAATTTTCAAAAGAATAGTTCGATCTCCTTCTTTGCTCCAGGTGTCCCCGCTCTGGTTGAAGATCATCCGCTCAAGGCTTTTTATCAGATCTTCGGTGCTACGAGCGGCGATGTCGATCCCGCCACCAAAGATCGGATAGTCCGCGGCGAGAAAAGCATACTCGACCTGAGTCTTCTCCAGCTGAAAAGTCTCGAGAATCAGTTGGGAGCAAATGAGAAGCAAAAGCTGCAGGTTCACGTTGAAGCGCTGCGGGAACTGGAGCGCCGCGTTCAGGATGCAGGCCAGATCGGAGGTCAGCGTCTCCCTCAATGCACAGCGTCTGTCGACTGGCGGGGCATGAGTTTCCCCGATAACGATTACAACTACCCGACTATGGAACATCGCAACGAACACTTTGGAACAGTGGGAAGCATCATGAGCGACCTCGGCGTCCAAGCCCTGGCTTGTGGTGTGACGCGAGTGCTTCTGCTCCAGTGGTCGCATCCGGTGAGTCCGACTCAGTTTGATTTCCCCGGTGCTGTATCTATCAGCCGCGGGCATCACGATACTTCCCATTACGGTGGTGATCCTGCTAGCTCCTATGCTAGTGATTTTGCTGCTTGCCAAGCTTGGTATATGGAAAAACTCGCACAGTTGATCGAACAGCTGAAGGGTATCAAGATGGGAGACAAGAGCCTCCTTCATCATTCAGCCTTGCTGGCACTCACTGAAATTGCTGACTCCAATCTTCACGACTTTACTAACGTAGCTTTGGTGATGGCTGGACAAGCCGGTGGAAAACTCAAGAGCGGCATCTGTCTCGATGGACGCGGAGCCAGTCACAATCAAGTGCTGGTCAGCGTTCTTCAGGCAATGGGGCTCAATGAAGATAGTTTCGGCGATCCCCAGCTGGGAATGGGATCGCTGCCTGGACTTTTGAGCTGAATGGATCAAGAACCTAAGGGACGATAGCTTTCAGACGCCATCCTAGTGGGTCATGCATAGCTTCGGCCCACGTTGCATCCTTGTGTTCAAGCAACGCAGCTTCTGCGGTACCAAGATTTAATGGTGTCCCGCAAAGCTGCGTTGCTGTATCAGACCAGCAAGGATTGTGTCCAACGAGTAGCAGCGTTGATACCGTGTCATCGATTTCGCAGCAGCGCAAAATAAGCCCTTCAGGTTCTGCCAAATAGAGCAGACTTAAAATCTTCGCTTCGACCCCAGTAAAATCTCCGGCTCGAATAAGCGCCTTTAGGGTCATGCTTGCACGCAAAGCGTCACTGCAGAGTATGTGATCGGGACTGAAACCACGGGCTCGTATTTCTTGGGCGCAGCGAATAGAAGCCGCAATTCCAGCTGGAGTCAGCGGTCTTTCCCTATCACTCATCATACCTTGGGCAGGTTCTGCTTCTCCGTGGCGCATCAGAATAAGTCTTCGCATGGCCAAACCTTTTTCCTTCAAGCGGGACAGCTTGCTTCGAGACCCTTCAGAAAGGCGTCGTTTTCTTCGGGTCTTCCTATACTCACGCGAAGACAAGCTCTTAGTCCAGGCCCACCTGAAACATTGCGTACGAGAATACCTTTTTGCACGAGACCGCGATAGACCTCTTCACAGACTTCCTGCTGGGAAAAACGCAGCAGCAGGAAGTTGGCCTTTGAGTTGATGACTTCTATGTGCAACTGCCTAGACTTGTTTTGCAAGAGGGTGAACACACGATCGCGTTCTTTCTTCGCGTTTTCGATGTTACGGCGCATGAAAACCATCATTTCCGGATCAGTAAAAATAACTTTGGCTGCTTCTACCGTGAAATGATTCAGAAGATAGGGTAGACGTAGCTTAGATAGGTTACTAATCAAATCTGGTGAACCTAAAGCATAGCCGAGACGGATCCCTGCAGCGCCCATCGTCTTAGAGAGCGTTCTGAGAATGAGCAGATTCGCGTGCTCGCTCAATAAATCTGTATACGGGTCATCATCAAATTCATAATAGGCTTCGTCAGCTAAAAACAAAGTCTGCGGATGAGCTTTGAGAAGTTCTTTGAAGACGTTTTTAGGCAAAGAATTGCCGGTGGGATTGTTCGGTGAAGCGAATATGACGAAGGAACCGGGAGGCAGATCCGGCAGCCGCTTCGGGTCATATTGAAAATTCTCGCCGAGATCCCAGGTTTCATAACGAATACCGGCATACTGCGCATGCGCTTCAAACAAGGCGAAAGAAGGGCGCGTGATGACCACTTTACCTTTTAAACGTCGACCTAGAGCTTCGAGAATCAGACCAATCAAGTGGTTAGATCCCGGACTGGTCATGATATTTTCAGCTTTAACGCCCAGATAGTCAGCCAAAAGATCGTTGATCGAACTCGCCATCGGATCAGGATATCGATTCCACTCGCAGGCAGCGACGCGCTCCAGAATTTTTTGCTTCAGGTGGGGCGGCCAGTCCCAGGGGCTTTCGTTTTGATCCAACTTGACTTTGATACCCGTCGGCGTGTCGATCTTATAGGAACGAGCAGCGATGAGACTAGGTTCGAAGTATTGGCTGAGCCAGGTCCATTCAGGCTGCTTGATCGGAAGGGGAGATTTGGAACTCATAAAGCTTCTACCTTTAAAAGAGGCCGCGGCGACGGAGCAGGTCGTACACTGTAATCGAGACCGCATTGGCCAGATTGAGACTGCGCACCTGATCGTGGAAGATGGGAATACGATATAGCTGCTCGGGAAAGCGCTCGTGAATATCGCTCGGCAAGCCCGAAGTTTCGCGACCGAAAATGAGCAGATCGGTGTCGAGCGGGACTTCGGTGTAAACCCGTGTTGCGAATTTCGAGAAAAAAGCGACCCGGCCCGAGAAAGGCTCAATCAGTTGATCGATATCGTCATGGATTTCTAGATCGAGAAAGGGCCAGTAGTCGAGCCCCGGGCGACGAAGGTTTTTGTCGCTGGTGCCGAAACCCAGAGGTTTAACCAGGTGGAGACGACAGGCTGTCGCAGCCGCCAGGCGCCCTATACTACCTGTATTCTGCGGGATTTCAGGCTGAAAGAGTCCGATGTGAAGGTGTCCAGGTTTCATCAGCTTTCGCTATCTTATGAGGGGTCCGAAGCCAGCTTTGCCTTATCACCGTGCTCAGCTCGGTAGCGCCGATACTGAACTCTGAGCCGCAGAAGAGAGGTGACGTTGACCAGAAAATGACAGATCAAGGGGGGCCAAAGGCTACCTGTCGACTGAAACATCCAACCGAGTAGCAGTCCAGAGAGGACAGCCCAAAGCGTCCAAATCGACGCCACCCCGCGGGGCCCTAGGTGGAGTAGACCGAAGATCAGAGAGGTTCCAAAGAGCCCGATAGTTGGCTGCAACGCGGCTCGAAAGAGTAGTTCTTCACCGAGAGCTGAAATAAACGCCAGGTAGATGGCAACTGGAATCGAAGCAGCTCCGACCATCCGCATCAAAACGTGACGAAAGGCTTTGTAGGCAGCAAATTGCTCTTCAAAAAGATAATTTGAAATAAGGAGTACAAGAGCGCCCATTAGACCGAGAGCGAGCAAAATCCCCCTCTGCTTGAGCTCCGCAGGTACAGTAAAGACTTGAATAAGGTTTCCCTGCATGTAAAAACAGACCAGGCTGCCTACGCCCGCCATGACGAGATAGAAAAGCGAGGATGATTTGACGAAGCTTAAGACCCTATCGAGGCCAATGAGATCAATTTCAGTGTCGTTGCGCTCTTTCACTAGTGCCTCATTTGCCTGATCCGTTAGAACCCTCGTTAAAGCAGACTCACTGGCTTTTTACCAACTAAAAATCATCGAGGCCGCACTTGCTCTGGCCTCATCGTCCGAAGGAGAAAATAGGGTGAAATGGACTCGAGGCCTCATTCTCAGCTTATGCTGCTTTTGCTTTTTCAGTCTAAGTCTTTTTGATACAGCAAAAGGCGTAAGTCCCTCACCTCAATGGCAGACAGCTGCTGATGAGCTCATAAAACTCATCGAAAGTTCTGATAAGCAGACGCAGCAGGACAAGCTTGCCTGGCAGGAGATCAAAGACGCAATCAAACTTGCTTCGCGAAATGCTGAGACAGCCGCTGGGTTCTACGTCAGTGTCGATAAAATTCTCAGTGCCTGGTCAAGTGGTCGAGGTCTGCGCCTGCTTAACAACAGCCAAGCGAGCTACTATGCTTACAGCCAGGCCGCTCCAGAGTTTCGCGAAGTCGGAGCCTGGTTTGCAGCAAAAGGAGCCAAATGGTACGTAAAGCAGGTCAGTCGTCGTCCGGGCCAGGTTCTGCGGCGCGGTGATGCGATACTCAAAGCTGATTTTAATCCCGTTCTGAGTTGGAAGCCGGGCAGTAAGGAAACCATCGAGGTTCAGGCACAGACGCTGGAAGCTGCAAAGAAAGTAGAGCTCAAAGTCCAGAAGAAATCGCTCGCTGCCTGGGCTCTTGAAGAGACCCAAATGGGTTCTCAGACCCTGCCTCTCGGGGAAAAAAGATTGTGTGAAGAAAAAGTCTGGCTTTGGCTGACTCCTCCCGTTGCTCTCTATCTCGACTCTAAGCTTCGCGCTGCACAAGAAAGCTGCGACGCTATTCTGGTCGACTTGCGAGATAGTTTCGGCGAAAAACTGCCCAGTAGCACGCTGAAGAGCCAAAGCAAAAACAAGCCGAAACCTCTAGTCGTCCTAGTCAATCGCGAGACGCGGGAGCAGGCGGTGAATCTGGCTCTCAAGCTTAAAGATGAGCTCGGTGCGACGATCGTCGGCGAAGCGACGGCGCCGCGCCTCGTCCCGCAGCAAAAATTAGAGCTGAAGGAAATGCCTTGGCTGCTGCTTATCTATGAAAAGTCGGGAGGCAGTCTGCGGCCGGACGTGGAAATTGCCGACCCCTGGATGCTAACAGTAGGCTTTGACGAGGTCAGAGAAGCCGGAATAAAGCAGCTCAAAGCGCTTCTCTGATCAAGTTTGAGGAAAGGCAGTTAATGCAAGTGCCTTTCGCCAACGTTTTTGACCATTTCGCCGAGATATTTCCAGAACTGTCCGACCGATTCGATATCCAGACTTTCATCCGAAGAGTGCGGATTTTGTATCGTCGGACCAAAAGAGAGCATGTCAATCTCAGCGGCCTGCTCACCGACTATCCCACAGTCTAGTCCAGCGTGAGTGGCGCGAATCTCTGGCTTGCGATTGTACACTTTCTCGAAGGTGCTTTCTGCCAAATGCAAGAGTTCTGACTGTCGGTTTGGCGACCAGCCCGGCGAAGCTATATTCTGCAAAATCTCCGCACCACCTATATCGAGCAGACTGACGACACCGCTGACGATCGCTTCCAGCTCGGCTGGCGAGGCACTGCGCTGGCTGGTAGCCAGCGTGATCAGTTTACGCGCGGTCGTGACGCCGACGATGCTGGTCGAAGTATGCACGAGCCCCTCGATTTCGCTGCTCATCTTTAAAGCCCCATGCGGCATTGCATTGATTACATGCAATATGCGCCTTATCTGGACCCGTTTGAACACCTTGCCTTTACGCAGGCCGAGCGGGTTCCACTCGATTTCGAGATCGGGGTCGGTCTCGCTGAATTCAGCCAAGAGGTCCGCCTTCGCATGATCTATCCAGCTCAGTATTTCGGCCTGCCGTTTCGGGGGCAGCAGGAGATAAGCCTCAGCCTCGCGCGGAATTGCGCTGCGACGACCTCCCCCATCGAGCGAAGAAATGCGTACGCCTCGATCATGGAGGGGCAGGAGCAATCGCGTAAGAACTTTTATGGCGTTGCCGCGGTGCTTGTCGATATCGACACCGGAGTGTCCGCCGCGCAATCCTTTGACTTTGAGAATACCGCTCGGCACCTTGTCGTTGATCTCTTCCCAGAGAGGCTTCCACTGACCAAGAGTGTCGCGTCCACCAGAGCGGCCGATGAAAAGCGCACCCTCTTGCTCACTATCGATATTGATGAGCAATCGACTTTCGATCATCGATGAATCAAGAGTCTTGGCGTTGGTCAGACCGTTTTCTTCTTCCACGGTGAGCAGGCATTCAAGCGGCCCATGTGCCTTGCTCGGATCTTCGATGAGAGCCAGCATCGCGGCAACTGCGATACCGTTGTCGGCACCCGATTGTCCTCCTCGGAGAAGCTTGACTTCACCCTGCGGCTGCTGCCCATCCGCTGCGAACTCAAATTCACTGTTGAGCATCCGATCACCCACGACACCCAGGTGACCCTGGAGGCAGACTGAGGGAGCCGTTTCTAATCCTGGAGTAGCGTTGCATTTGATGAGGAGATTACCAGTGCGATCGCGTTTGACCTGGCACCCAGCCCGAGTTGCTACCTCAGTCACATAACGGGCGATCGCTGCTTCGTTCTTTGAGCTGCGAGGAATCGCCGTGATGGCGGCAAAGTGCTTCCAAAGAAGAGGTGGTTGTAGATCAGCGACTGGATCCGACATGTTGAGACTCCTCACGAGCTTTAGTCCAATTGAGGGCTACTGAACGGCGGTTTTTCCCACACCCTCTAGGTGCTTGGCGCAGATATCGAACTGGTGTGTCTCCACAGTACGTTTTTCGAAGTCTACTGACAAGCCCTTACGAAGTGCTGTGAATTGCAGCCCTTACGAATGCAGGTCTTGGATCCTACACTCTTCATGGATTGCTGACGACGCGTATTTTTGTCGAGTTAGCTCTCTCTGCGTACACGCTGGTATCGCCTGTGCCTGGAGCCCATTGCTGCAGGATTTTCAGCGGATAATTCGGACTCAGTTAAAAGACTGGCTAAGAATGGGGACTGCTGGAAAACTTGCAGATGCAGAGGGAGGACACGCTCAAAAGGTCTTAGCCAATTCAAAATAAAAGCTCACATCCTCTATCTCTGACGGGTTCGCAGCCTTGAAAACATACTCCTTGGTGTCTTTCTCTTCATAGCTGTTCCTAATGATCGAGTAGCTTCCCGAGAAGCGGAGCCAGTCCGAGATCGCAAGTACCGCACCGGCTTGAAACAGCTGCTGGTCGACGTTGGTCAAGTAGTTTTTCATCACGTTCCCCTGATCATCTCGCTGCGAGTAAAGGTAGGCCGTCAGTAGGTTGTAACCGCCTGAGGCTACCACCGTCAAAGCATCCCAGAGAGGATAATTAGCGGAGAGCAGAAATTTATTGGCGCCGTCTACCGCCGTCTCAATACTATCGATAGTACTGATACGGTTAACAAAACGCGATTTAGCTATATCTCTATCATAATAGGCTGCGCTGAATAGAAAAGAGGCATCGCCGATATTCGCGTTCATGGCCGCGTTGCCCCCGGCTTCAGTGGCAAAACCAACCCGGTAGCGAATCGATGGATCGACGAGAGTATAACGAAAGCGATCTGGACTGACAAACTCGACCCTGTCCGTCGCCCAGTAATAGGCATCCAATCCAAGCCGAAAGACCATGAAATCGTATTCGAGATCGACGCGAAAATAATTGTCGAGGGCGTCTTCCTTTTGCCCTTCATCGAAGGGCTGCTGCACGGAAGCTTCCGCGACGAAATCAACTTTCTTGCCTTCAAATCGCATGCCTGCCGTAATTGCGCTCTGACCCCAGGCCTTTTCGCTATCTGATTTCGGCATGTGGGTGATAAAAGAGCCTCCCAGTTCCAGACTAAAATTGTCGCCGAGCCCGAGGCTTCCATTCGCAGCTACTTTTCCGAACGGTGCGCTCTCCGATTCTCTTTTATTTTTTTGCTCGGTGAATACTCCACTGGCTTGATCGACCACGAAGTAGCGAGATTTCTGAATCTTGGCGTTGTAAGAAGACTGACCGCCCTCAGCCAAGAGCTGCAAGGAGAGACCCGTTGCCGTTTGCGGTGGATGATAGTTCACCGTCGCGGTCACAGATTCTTTGTGAGCCACTAAATTGAGCGAATCAAAGGCGAGGTTGTCATTGTCCAGTGTCGAGCCTTGCTGGGCCAATTTCAAAGAAGGGCGAAAGCTCAGATGCCACCCAGGCTCGGCACCATTTTTCTGGCTGGAATGGGCTTTAAGATCATCATCATTCCCATCTTCGTTCTCCCGCCAAGCTCCATCATCTTCACTAGGAGGCGGCGTGGCTTCAGCATAAGCTCGGCTACCTCTCCAGCCACTCACGCGTTCGATCATGCGATTCTGCTCGCGTCGAATATCACTCAGGTAGCGGCGTCTGTTCACCCGCAGAAAGACCGGCAGGTTCTCAGGATCAGCCTTCTGAAAGAAGCGTTTGGCTCGCGCCATCTGTCCGGTTTTGTAGTAGATCGACCCGAGATAGTAGATAGCCAGGCTGCGGTTTTTTCCCCGCTTGCGGACTTCGTAGCGCAGGCCTCTGGCCGCTTTGCTGTAGGACTTATTTTCCAAATATGTCATGCCGTAGGCGAAAGCCGACTCGTCCGTCAGTGAACGGACTTCGACGCGATCAAAATAATTCTTTGCCTTCTTCAATCGATGGTTTTCAAAGTAGATCGTGCCAAGCAGCAAAGCAGCCTCGTCATCGCTCGGTTCACGCTGAAGTATGGCTTTCAGTTGGCGGACCGCATCTTTAATTTCCTTGTTTTGATAGGATTCGAGAGCACTGGCGTAAGAGGATATACCTAGTTTTTCTCGCCTCGATTCGAGCGCGTACCCTTGCCCTGCGAGGCAGAAGATAAAAAGCAAGAATGGAAGGCTTCTGAAAGTCATGCTTAGCTATGGCCTCAAGGTTCCGACTTCGGGTTTGGCGCTTGCAAAAATGCTTGCGCCGCCCGGATATCGCCGTTTTGCTGGATGATTTCCTGAAAATACCTGAGTTCTTCGCCGCCAGATGAACGTTCTTTTTCCAGTTTTGCCAGATAATCTTTGAGGAGACTCTGGAATTTATTCAGGCTTTCGCTATCGAGCGTCGTCTGCCCTTCCAGGACAAGGAGCAGGCGCCGTTTAAGAGTCGCTTGATCCAGGCGTGATTTCCAGTTTGCCTTGACGCTCAGCGAGCTTTGACAATTGCTGAGGCTGCTTTCATTGTGACTATCCTCGATGCAGCTGAGAGCCCAGAGGGTTCCCGACATCTCAAATTCTTCACTCATGCCCTTACCCGTGATAACGCCGAGCTGCCAGCGCAGTCGCGACTCAAATACTTTGGCTTCCCAGGCAGTGCTCGCTGTCCCAAGCCGTTGCAAGGCCTTGAGGCTCATCTCCATGCAAGCTTCGGCGTAAGAACCAGGTCGCAACCAGCCTGGCATAGGTGAGCGGCTGCGGATCCAATGGGGGTCTATCGTTAATATTTGTGCCCAGTCCTCGCGTACGAGTTCGCGTCCATCTAGATAGCTGCTCCATCGATCCTGCTGCTTTTGGCTGCTTTTCCAAGTTTCTTCCCAGGCCGCCATCGAGCAGTCCTGCGGTAAAGGCTCTTCGACTTTACCTCGCAGCTTCTTACTCGAGAGACCCTCCCAATGGCCATCGCGGCTGAAGGCCACTGCGCGGACATAGGGCAGCCAGAGGCTGAGACCTTTCTTCTTTTTCAAGGCTTTGCCGATAGTCTCTCGATTGCGATCCATATGCGCTTCGAAGCGGGTGGGATTCTCTTCACTAAAGAGATTCTGAGCTGTTTGAAAGGTACTATCTCTGTTGAAAAAAGCCGAGATCATTCCTAAATCGGCTTCGCGTAGAAGCAGAAAAAGTAGAATGGCACCTAGTACCGCCAGCCCATAGATGGAGGCCGCATTGAGTCGCCTTTTCTTTCGGGATTTCTGGGGCATCTGCATCTGCGGTTGAGTATTCATGCCCCAGGCGCCGAGCATCTCGTTCTGTACCATCTGCGCTAGTTCAGGATAGTGGCGCCGTAAGGCATCCACATCATCGAAGGTGACCCATTGCTTGAGAGAGCCTGAGATCTCATCCTGCAGCCCGAACTCCATACGCGCGTAAGAATCCTTCAGTTGCTTGTGGTTGAAGGGCCCCAAGAACCGTTGCATGTCTACACGTATGAGATACAGCCGCTCCATATCACCTCGTTACCGCAGAAATCACGACCGTTACATTGTCTTGGCCGCCGGCATCGTTCGCTTCTTGGATGAGCCGCTGCGGAAGTTCATAAAGCCGATTCTCGTATTCTTTAATGATGCGCACAATCCGACGGTCGTTGACCATACCGGTAAGTCCGTCGGAGCAGGTCAGCAAAATTTCGCCGGGTTGCAGCTTGAGCTCATAGATATCGACCTCACACTGGGTCGAGAGTCCTAGGGCCCGAACGAGAGCGCCTGGCTTAGGATTCATGGCCAGCGATCCGTCGGGTAACCAACCCCGTTCAACATAGTTCTCAACGTTGTGATCGAGCGTCAGCTGCCAGAGATTGGATTTGTAATAGAGATAGGTGCGGGAGTCACCCATATGGCAAATGAAAGCCTTTTCTCCGACGAAGAGTAGGCAATTGAGAGTCGTCGCCATCCCTTCAAGGCTCGGCGTATGCAGGCCCTTGGCTATGATTTCCTTGTTCACCTGATCGATAGTCTTACTTAAGAAGGGCTCGACTTCTTCGTGCCGGAGGCTGTCGCAAGCGAGATAGGCTTCCTTGATGCCGTTCACGGCTGTAGAAGAAGCAGTTTCCCCACCCTTGCGTCCGCCGATGCCATCGGCGACGATGAGCAAACCTAGCTCAGCGTTAAAGAAAAGGCTGTCCTGATTGTTTTTCCGAACGCGCCCCATGTCGGTGGCACCGTACATTTCTATACGCAAGACTTTCCTCCCTGCTTGCTGAGGCGCCCGAAAGAGTCGACCTCTGCTTTGGGCATCGACAAAAAGCATGAAATCTTGAGTCTTTAGGTCTGAGGACTGCTAAGAAGCTCAGCATAAATCTTGAGACTTCGCAGGCAATTTGCAGCGGATTATGTTTTTCGCCAAATTAACGCCGGTCAGAGCACGGACCTCGTGCGCGGATATTCGCAGAGAAGCTCAGGGAGATAGACCCACCCCTGCTGGAGGAAGAAATCACTCTGCGGTTTGGTGCAAAGCCCTTCGAGTTCAAGAGCAGCGACTAGAGCAGCCATGTACGCTGAAAACCCTTCGACGCTTGCTACGATAGCATCATCGATCGGACCAGCGATGAAAGCCCGCTCACTCAGGGCTTGGAGGAGCTTGAGGCGCCGCTTCCTACCGACTTCGAAAGCCCGGTATTCATATGCGAGTTCGGCTTCGAGATCCAGCTGATCGACTAGCACGCTCATCGCATGGGGTATCGATGTTTCACGCATCACGGGGGCTTCAGCTAGGCTATTCAGGCGTTTTTGTAGGGTCATCGCCCGCACGACAAGCGGGGCTTTATTTGCGCTGTAGGTCGGCTCCTGCAGAGAAGGCTGCCACTTGAACCATTCTTTGACATCCCAGATGCGCTGGGTTTGGGGATTGAGTGGGCGCTTGCGGCGTTTGCCTGTTTGAGACTCAAGAAGCATCTGCATGTAGGCCACAGAGATATCCTCGCAGGCGTTTACACCGGGGCAACTGACACGCGTGCAAGCTACGCAGGGAGGCACAGTCAAAGGGCTGTCAATCATGATGCTGTCGGGACGTTGATTCCTCAGTATATCGAAGAGTCTGTCATCGGAAAAAAGCTTGTGGAGCGCTCCCATGCGGTCATGCACGGAACTTATCTTTAGGTTGCCTTCCCCTAAGCGACCTGTCATGATCACTAGAGTTGTCTTGTTAGAATTGGGGCCTGCAAGGTGGATCCCTGCTACTTTGACCTTCGGTGCATCCAGCATGTCGACCTTATTAATGCGCAGTTTGGTGAAGTGAAGAATCTAAACTATGTGGAACAGAATGTTTCGATTCCTAAGCCGATTTTTTTTGCTTCTCTTACTTTTCGCACCCTTTCTTCAATTCCCGGCGGCTCTCGAGGCTGCCGCATCTGATTCTAACCTACTCGCTCGTGCGCAAGAAGAGTTTTCCCGTCGCAAGTATGAAGAAGCAATGCTCCTCCTCCGCGCCTACCTGCGGAAGCATCCCAAAGATCAGGATGCCTGGACACGTTTTGCCGCCACCTATTATCACACAGGTCAGGCGAATTATGCCCTCCAGTATCTTCTCAAAGCCAAAAGTTCGCCTGAGCTACGTATTTTCAACATGTATTACCGCGCCCTTTGTTACGACGCACTAGGCGACGAAAAGCGCGCTGACCGCCTCCTGCGGAAGGTTATCAAGTCAGAGGACCCCTTAGCCGAAGACGCCCTTTTTGAAAAGGCCGCTATCGAATTTGACACTGGCGACAAGCAAGCTGCCAAAGATACTGCTCGCGACTATCTACGTCGTTACCGCGGTGGCCGTCATAGAGCTCAGGCTGATTTCATTCTGAAGAACATCGATAAGGCGAGTAAAGTCGATGTCCCCGAATCGCAGCGGACCCTCTATCGCTCGAGCTATTTCCAAGTTCACCCTTACTCACTCATGCCGATTCCTCATAGCTGGGTCTATCAACTCGGTTTTTTCTATAAGGGTGGCCAGGAACAGTCGCCGACACTCGGCAATACCGGGACCGAAGCTAAGGATTACGAGGAAATCAAAATCTTAAGTCGCATCGGTTTAGCCTTGGGGCCTTTCACCAAAAATTGGTCATCGACGACAGTCGGCTACTTCTACTCGCAGGATTGGTTGAGCGATAGTGACAGGACTGCGGAGTATCTTGAAGACCCGACCGATCTCGAGTATTTTCTCTTCCGCCCTGATATGCAGGAGCGTTCTCACCGCTTTTATCTCGACTCTTCAGGAAGCTTCGGGCCGGTGAAAGCTGGCGCCTACGCTCACTTTGAATTCGTGCGAGGCGGTTCTTCACTCTTTCCTGCACCTGAAAGACCTGAAATCAGGCGCTCGTTCGATATTCGAAACGGCACGATGCTAGCTCCTTACGTGGATTGGGAAGTGATCCCCGACCATCGCTTGCGATTTTCGCTGCTGCTCGAAAAGGTGTTCGATAGCCAGCAGTCAGCATTTTCATACAAGACCTACAATTTCACGACTGACGACGAAGATCGCTTTGCCAGCATGCTCATCCAGGAGCATAGCTACTGGCCGGACTATGGGATCCGCGCCTCCTTCGAAATCTTTCGTCTGTCTTCCCTATACAACGACTTCTGGGAAGGCTCTTCCTCAATCGGTGGAGCGACCCGCTTCGAGTGGGAACCCATACCTTATTTGAGATTTTCAGCTAAAGTCGGCTACGCTAGCCGCGACTACCTCTCCGAAGCCATCAAAAGTTCACCCTGCAACCAGACTCCGCAGCAGGGGCCCCGGGGCCCGGCACAGGCTTTCGCCTGTCCTCGTCATGAAAACACTTTAAAAGCCGAAGGTTCAGCCAATTTTTTCTCAAGCAAACACTCCTCTTTCTCAGTCGTGGGTGGTTATGAGAAGACCGAGAATGATACACTGAAGGTATACGATGATACTTCTCAGTACTTCATGATCCGATTCTCGCAGGCCTTTCCTGACCTCAGGACGGGCGCTCAACATATCGAGCCGCCGCGTGGCTTGTTTCAAACCAGGGAATTCTACTGATGAGCATAGATGATGCCGCCCTTGACTTGATTCATGAAAGCGTCCGACGCCGATCGCAGGTTTTTTTTTCAGCTTCTGAAGTCCAGGTCGTATTTCAGACGCAGATATTGAGCCTCAAAAACAAATCGATAGTCCTCGCCAACTCGGTGCCGCCTGATTATATCGGCAAGGTAGCGAAGTCTAGCCAGTTCTTTCTCAAGGTGCAGTCGGTGCGTTTCGTATGCGAGCGCATCCTTTCCGATGGTGTCCATATTCTCTTCCCTCTCGAAGATATTCGACAGATCGAAGACAGCCGCAGCGCCAAGCGCTTTATGTTCGATACCAATGAAAGAGTCGTGCTCGAAGTCGTCAATCCTATCGACCAGGAAACTATCCTGCGCAAGGCTGTGCTCGACATGTCGACGACTGGACTATCCATTCGCACCCCCAGGCAGTCGCAGCTCTATGCTCCGGGGCAACAGTTCAAGGGCATGAAAATTATCATGGATGGCAAGATCTATAATGAGGTCGATGCTCACGTGGTGTACCAACAGGCTTTTCTGAGTCAGAAAGGCAAGAGCTACTGCCAAGTAGGCTTTAAGTTCGAGATGGAGCACCCGAATCCCTAATTGGTTTCCCTAGCGAAACAAGGTCTCAATTAAGCATGCAAAAACTCAAGAAACATCAAAAAATCTATGTCAATCGCTCTTTGAACATGGCGACCATACGGTCCATTGGTTTCGACATGGATCATACGCTCGTCCTCTACAATAGAGAGAATTTTGAAAGCCTGGCCTTTCATGAAACGGTCAAGAAATTCGTAGCCAACGGCTATCCGGAAGAACTTTCCAAACTCAAGTTCGACCCCAACTTTGTGATCCGCGGACTGCTCGTCGACCGTGAGCGCGGCAATCTCTTGAAAGTCGACGCCCATAAATACGTTAAAATCGCCTCGCACGGCCACCGCCGCCTCGAGAAAGAAGAGCGCTACGAACTCTATAATGCCAAGAGTTTCAAGGCGGATGATTTCCTTACAGTAGATACCTTCTTCGCTTTGAGCGAGACGCAGCTCTTCACGGAAATCGTCGACTACATGCGTCGGCATCCCGATTCGGTCGGCAAGACGTTTAGAGCCGTCTATCAGGACCTGCGCGAGTGGATCGATCTTTCTCACCAGGACGGTAGTATCAAAAACTTAGTTCTCACCGATCCCGAGCGTTACATCGTGCGCGATAAGCACCTAGTGGAAACTTTGGTAAAGCTCATCGACGGTGGCAAAAAGCTTTTCGTCATCACCAACTCTGACTGGACCTACACCAATTCTGTCATGAGTTACCTACTCAACGATCTGCACGACGACTTCCCGCGTTGGCAGGACTACTTTGAGTACATCATCGTCAGCGCGGGTAAGCCAAACTTTTTTACAGGGAGCAATCCCTTCTACGAAGTCGTGCCTGAGAAAGAAGGTCTGCTTAAGCTCCACCGCGGCCCGCTCGAGCCGAAGAAAATATACCATGGCGGTAACGCCATTCTTTTTGAAAAGTTAACGCGGCAGAAAGGTGATCAGATTCTTTACTGCGGCGATCATATCTATGGCGATATCCAGCGTTCGAAGGAACTCTTCAACTGGCGCACCCTGCTCGTCGTCCAAGAGCTCGAAGAAGAGCTTTTCAAACTTGAAAAATTGCGCCCTGAATTTGAACGCATCGTCGACTCTATCCGTCTCGAGGAAGAGATCCAAGAAGAAGCCCAGGCGCTTCGTTCCGAGATCGGCAATCTGCAGCGGCGACTGAAGATGAACAGTTCGGATCGGCAAAAAGAGCAGAAGAGTCTGCAGCGTTTCAAGGAGTACCAGGACCAGCTCATGCATAAGGAAACGCAGCTCATCGAGCAGCATAAAATCATCAAAGAGCTGATCGACAAGCGCGAGAAATCTGTGCATCCCATCTGGGGCGAGCTAATGCGAACCAGTCTTGAACGCAGCCGTTTCGCCAAGCAAGTGGAATCCTATGCCTGTCTCTATACGAGTCGAGTGACCCATTTGCGCTTCTACTCATGTAGCCAGAAGTTCCGCTCCTACCGGGACATGATGCCGCATGATCTTTAAGCCGAAGAGCCTTGCAAGCAAGTTTGGACCAGCTCAGGAATCATTGATATATTAGCTCAAACTGCTCGTTTTTGACCTGAAGGCCAAAGCTTTTCGTGCCGTTTTTCTACGCTTTTCCAAGTAAATACCGATATGAGCCCTCGAGTTCCCGCCTTCTTCGAAAGCCGGGATTACGTATGAAAGGGCACCTTCATGTCAGATAGGTCTGACAACAATGACTCAAACTTGGCAAAGCTTTTTGCCAAGCACATGGACGTCATACTCCGACAGCTCGAACTGCTAGAGAAAGAACAGAAGAATCCAGCCCCGACTGCTGCGAGCAGCTCCGCTAACTTGAAAGCCCTAGTTCCGGTCGGAGCTAGCAAAGCTAAAATCGCCGTCATAGGTATGGCCGGCCGCTTCCCTGGGGCCCAGAGCGTCGCTGAATTCTGGAAGAACCTCAACGCCGGAGTCGAGTCGATCTCAACTTTTGAGCCTGAGGAAATTGATAGAGCTGTAGCAGCCGCCGACCGAGAGCACCCCAACTACGGCCGTTCGCGAGGGATCCTCGCCGATGCTGACAAGTTCGATGCCGCGTTTTTCCGTATCAGTCCCCGTGAAGCAAAAATAATCGATCCTCAGCAACGCATTTTTCTCGAGCTGGCCTACCAGGCGCTACAGGACGCAGCCTACGACCCTGAGCGCTTTCCGGGTGAAATTGGTGTTTTCGCAGGAGTCGGCGACAACTTCTATCACATCAATAATGTGCTCGACAAAAAAGACCTTATTAAGCAGGTCGGTAGTCTCTCGACAACTGTTGGCAACATGAAAGACTACGTAGCGACGCGGGTATCCTACAAACTCAACCTACGCGGTCCCAGCATCAGTCTCAACACGGCTTGCTCGACCTCCTTGGTTGCAGTTGATCAAGCTGTCTGGTCACTTCGAAACGGTCACTGCTCGATGGCTCTGGCCGGAGCCGCGACTATCTATGTCCCGCAAAAAGCCGGCTTTATGCACGGCCCCGGGCTACCCTTTGCGAGCGATGGCCACGTGCGGCCCTTCAGCGCCGATGCCACAGGAGTTCTCTTCAGCGATGGTGCGGGCGTCGTCGTCCTCAAGCGTCTCGAAGATGCCGAGAGAGACGGTGACCACATCTATGGCGTGATCATCGGCAGTGCGACGAACAATGATGGTGCCGAAAAAGTCAGCTTCTTCGCTCCCAGTGTTTCGGGTCAAGCGCGGGTCATCACCAAAGCTCTGGAAGACGCCGGGGTTTCGGCGGCGACGATTTCCTTCATCGAAGCGCATGCTACAGGTACCCTGCTGGGTGATCCTGTAGAATTCGAGGGTTTAAAAACGGCCTTTGCCCCCTACACCGATAAAAAAGGTTTCTGCGCCCTCGGAGCTTTCAAGGGTAACATCGGCCATACAGATTCCGCCGCAGGGATTACAGGCCTGATCAAGGCCCTTCTCGCCATCAAACATCGCAGCTTGCCACCGAGTCTCAACTTTCGCTTGGCCAATCCGGCTATCGACCTCGATAATTCGCCCTTCTTCGTTCCTGAAAAAGCTGTTTCACTGATGAGCGGAGAGCTACCTTTACGCGCTGGAATTAGCGCATTTGGCTTTGGCGGAACCAACTGCCATGTCATCATTGAAGAAGCCCCAAAATCAGCTGCCACATCGAGCGGCTATCCTCAGCAGCTCCTCTTGATCTCAGCAGAAACACCTGAAGCCCTTGCGCGAGCGCGTCGCGATCTCAGAACGCATCTAGAACGGGAGACTAAATTACCTTTGGCTGACGTTGCCTATACTCTCGCCGAGGGACGCAAGGCGTTTAGCTATCGTAGCTATTTCACTGTTGGCGATCGCCAAGAGGCCCTTAAGGCACTAGATGGCGATGACACCGTTCACGAGCTCGAACTTGGCGCAGAAATTGCCGCAGCCTTTATTTTTCCCGGTCAAGGAATTCAGTCGATCAACATGGGGCGCGAGCTCTATGAGTCCCAGCCCAGTTTTAGAAAGACTCTGGACTCCTGTGCCGACATGCTGAAAGCTCATATCGATATCGATATGCGGCAGCTGCTCTTTCCGAGTCAAAATCTCGAAGCGGCGGCGCT
>JBGSTX010000134.1:0-6789 GCA_041736305.1 Oligoflexus sp.
CCACTGAGTAGAACTGATTCCATCTGGATCATATTAAAGCCCTTTGGTCTTGGTTCTATCTGCCATTACTCGGCGATATCGCCCGCTTTTTGCACGATTTTCAAAAGATCGAAGCGCTTACGAGCACTATGGGGCCGAGAAGGGATGACCAACACGGAATCTCCAGTGCGGCTTTCGTTCTTCTCGTCATGAAACATCAGTTTTGTACAACGTTTCAGATATTTTCCGTAACGCGGATGCTTAACCAGACGTTCGACAGTTACAACCCGTGACTTATTCATTTTGTCCGAGGTAACGACACCGAAGACCGGCTTCGACTTTTTTTCCTGATTTTGTTCAGACATTGTGTTTCTACCTCTTCTCAAGCTTTCGCACGGGCTTTTTCGTTCTGAACAGTCAAGACCCTTGCTAGAGCCTTGCGCAGTTTCTTCACTTTAGTTACGTTCACTGCTGGCGCTGTATAGATGTCCATACGAGTTTCAGCAAGCTTTTTTCTTACTTCACTTGCAGCAAGCTGCAGTTCAGTCTTGTCTTTGGACCGCAGCTCATCGGCTGTAATCTTAAAGTATTCCATTATGACCAAGGATCCTCCGATTTGATCAGCAGTTTGGTTCTGATTGGCAGTTTTGACCCTGCGAGTTCCAGAGCTTGAACCGCGACTTCCGGTGACACACCGTCCATCTCGTAGAGGACCCGACCGGGTTTAATATATGCAACGTAGAATTCCACGTTACCTTTACCTTTACCCATCCGAACTTCAAGGGGCTTCTTGGTTACTGGATGATCGGGGAAGATATTAATCCACACGCGACCGCCACGTTTAACGTGACGAGTCATCGCGATACGAGCCGCTTCGATTTGACGGGCAGTAATTTTACCCGCTTCCAAGGCCTGAAGGCCAAAGTCACCGAAAGACAGCTTGGCTCCGCGTCCGGCGTCGCCTTTAATGCGACCCTTATGCTGCTTTCTGAATTTCATTTTCTTTGGAGATAGCATCGCACTTTCCTCTTACTTCTACGGCCCGGTTTTAGTCGGCCAGAATGTCACCTTTATAGATCCAGACTTTGATCCCAATCAGACCGTAGGTGGTCAAAGCTTCGGCTGTACCGTAGTCAATGTCCGCACGTAGGGTATGGAGGGGAACGCGACCTTCCCGATATTTTTCTATCCGTGACATATCTGCACCACCGAGACGACCCGAACAGCTGACCTTAATACCCTTGGCACCGGCTTTGATCGCACTCGCGATTACTTTTTTCATAGCGCGGCGGAAAGATACTCGGCGCACAAGCTGCTGCTTTATGCTTTGCGCAGCAAGATTGGCGTCGGCGTCTGGCTTCTGAATCTCGTAGACGTTCACATTTGGATCGCCTGACGAAAGCTTACAGATCTTCACCAGCTCGTCTTTCAGGCTCTCAGCGCCTGCACCTTTCTTGCCGATAATGATACCAGGTCGGCTCGAAAAGATGTTTACCCGCATGTTCGCGGCTGCCCGCTCGATCTCTACTTTAGAGACTCCAGCGCTTTCGAATTTCTTGAAGATGTATTCCCGAATACGCATATCTTCGTGCAAGAACTTCGCGTAGTCGTTTTTCGCATACCAGCGCGAGGCCCAGGGGCGTGTGATACCGGTACGAAAACCAATTGGATTTACTTTCTGTCCCACGGATCCTACCCTTCCCTTAAATCTCAGCCAATTTGATGATGATGTGTGAAGAACGCTTTTTTACCTGAGTTGCCCGACCTTGAGCTCGTGGCAGGTAACGTTTCAACTTCTCACCTTCGTTTACATAGGCTTCCTGGACGACCAGTCTGTCAATATCGACAGTTGCTGTAGAAGTCGCATTCGCCATAGCTGACTGAATGAGTTTCGAGATGAGAGGAGCCGCCTTTTTATTAGTCACCCGGAGTGCATCCAGAGCGACCGCAACGGGCATCCCTCTTACCAGATCAGCCACCAACCGCGCTTTTCGCGGGGTGATTCGCGTGTTCCGAAGAACTGCTTGATAGAGACGTTCCAAAGCTAGCTCCCTTTATCTTTACTTTTTGCCTTTTTTGTCAGACCCGTGACCAAAGTAGGTTCGCGTCGGAGCGAATTCACCTAGCTTGTGGCCGACCATGTTCTCAGAGACGAACACTGGAACAAATTTCTTCCCGTTATGGACCAGGAAGTTCAGGCCAACAAAATCAGGCACGATCGTAGAGCGACGGCTCCAAGTTTTGATCGGCTTCTTGTCCTTAAGGGCCTGCTCTGCTTTCTTATAGAGATAGCCATCCACGAAGGGGCCTTTTTTAACTGAACGAGCCACTGAGCATACCTCCCATTACTTGCGGTTTCTACGGCGAATGATGTCTTTGTCTGTGCGCTTATTATGACGGGTCTTATGACCTTTGGTCTGCACAGCCCAAGGTGTACAGGGGTGTCGACCACCAGATGTACGACCTTCACCACCACCGTGCGGGTGATCAACCGGGTTCATGGCAACACCACGAACTGTTGGACGAATACCCAACCAGCGAGTACGGCCAGCTTTACCGATTTTCACATTGAAATGATCGGAATTGGAAACAGTTCCGATCGTGGCGTAGCATTCTTCACGAACGCGGCGCATTTCGCCAGATGGCAGGCGAAGCTGGGCATACCCATCAACGCGACCGACCAACTGAGCGGAAACACCAGCGCTACGAGCCATCTGGCCACCCTTACCCACCTTCATCTCGATGTTGTGCACCGGAGTACCGAAAGGGATATTCTTCAGGGGCATTGCATTGCCAGCTCTCACATCGACAAGATTGGCAGCGAGGATTTCGTCACCTTTCTTGAGTCCGTCGGGAGCCAGTATATAGCGACGTTCGCCGTCTTTGTAGACGATACGAGCGATGAATGCGGTCCGGTTAGGATCGTACTCGATGTATTCGACTTTGCCGCCTACATCACGCTTATTACGCTTGAAGTCAATCACACGGTAATGACGACGAGCGCCACCACCTTGATGACGAACAGTAATGCGACCTGTGTTGTTGCGGCCACCGCTTCTCTTTGTGGATTCCACCAGAGGGCGGTACGGCTCGACTTTGTCAAGGACGCTGTAGTCAACGACAGAGGTACCGCGTTGCGATGCTGATGTCGGTTTGTATTGCTTGATAGCCATAACGTTTACCAGTCCTCTCCGTTATTGGTCTTCAAAGATCGGGAGTTTCGCGCCTTCAGCCAACTTCACCACTGCCTTTTTAGTCAGTGAGGGCTTGGAGTAGCGGGATCCGCGACGTTTGAACTTACCGCGCTGAAGCAGAGTGTGAACAGATTCAACTTTCACATTCCAAAGAGCGGCGACGGCCTTACGGATGTCGTCTTTGGTGGCTTCTTTCTGCACGATAAAAGTGTATTTGCCTTCGGTCTCACGAACGCCGTTCGACTTCTCAGAGAGTACTGGCCGAACGATTACATGAAATGGATGCATGTTATGCTTCCTCACTAACGCGAGCATTAAGTGCTACTAGAGCTTGCTCGCTGATAATCAGAGTCTCGTAGCGCAGCAAATCGAGGACATTGAATTCCTTAGCCGACATCGCTTCTGCACCATGAATATTGCGAGCTGAACGATACAGAAAATCGTCTTCTCGAACATCAGCCAGCAAAGCCTTAGGAGCTTGCAAAGCTTTCAGAGCAACCAGCACATTCTTGGTAGAATAAGTACTGAATGGGAATTCATTGACCACTAGGAGCTTGCCATGACGAGCTTTGTCAGACAAAGCAACACGCAGAGCCAAAGCCTTCACTTTTTTATTCAGCTTTTGCCTGTAGTCGCGTGGTTGTGGACCGTGAGCCACTGCACCACCTGGACGGTTATGAGCACGAGTTGAACCAGCGCGTGCGCCGCCTGTGCCTTTTTGCTTATAAGGCTTCTTTCCACCACCGCTAACATAAGCGCGGGTTTTAGTGGCGTGAGTTCCTTGGCGTTGGTTAGCCAAGTATGCTTTCACCACATGGTGGAGTACATGTTCGTTCAGTTCTACGTTGTAGATCGAATCCGGAAGATCGATCGACTTTACGCGGTTACCTTTGATGTCTTTAACTTCGACTTGCATGATTATCCATTCCCCCTAGGAACTCACTTTTTGAGTTCTTTGGCTTTCACAGAAGGTTTGATGATGACAAAGCCATTGCGGAATCCGGGAACGGAACCTTTGAGGGCGATAACATTCGCTTCCACATCGACATCGACAACTTTCAGGTTCTGAACCGTAACCTGCAGGCAACCCATGTGACCGGGAACTTCTTTGTTTTTGAAGACACGACCTGGGGTCGTTCTCATACCCAGCGAACCAGGCAAGCGATAGAAGTTCGAACCGTGTGAACGGCGACCGGAAGAGTGGCCCCAACGAGTGATCGCACCTTCGAAGCCGTGACCCTTGGTCACGCCAGTGACATCAACCGCAGCCACGTCTGTAAACAGAGAGGCATTCATGGAAGTGCCGATACCAAGACCTTCAACAGGCGCATCGGTACGGAATTCTTTGAAGCGGGTGAAGCTTTCTGCGATCGACACCTTGCGCATACGACCCACATCGGGCTTTCGCAGTTTGCGCTCAGCTTTTTCGTAGTACCCAACCTGAACAGCGCTGTAACCATCGCGTTCTGGGCTCAGGATCTTAGTGACCTTTTGACCTTCGATTTTGAGAAGAGTCACGGGAATCATTTGACCTTCAGCGTCCAAGACACGGGTCATTCCCACTTTTTTTGCTATTAGTCCGTTAATTGTCATGACTTATGTTCAACCTGCTGTTGAGTTATTCGGTTCCTAAAGCGACCGTTCAGAAAACGACAACAACCGCACTCTGCTTAGTAGAGTTTGATCTCGACGTCGACTCCAGCGGCCAAATCGAGCTTCATCAAAGCGTCGATCGTTTGCGCTTTAGCGTCCATGATGTCGAGAACGCGCTTGTGCGTCCGAATCTCGAATTGTTCACGTGATTTTTTATCAACGTGTGGACTACGCAGGACAGTGAAACGGTTGATCGAGGTTGGCAGTGGTATAGGACCAGCGACTCGCGCTCCCGTCCGTTTCGCACGCTCTACGATTTCGACCGCAGATTGATCTAACAACCGGTGGTCGTACCCTTTGAGACGAATTCTAATGTTTTGACTACTCATAATTCCCAAACCTAGTCAACTTGGATAGGATTTCGATCGAACCGAGGCAAGAAAGTGATGGGCATCACCGACATGTGGCATTGGCTTGCTTTCTCGCAGGCTTACCTCGATAGTGGAATCGGGGTTATATTACTGAGGCCTTTGAGTGTCAAGGTTTTTGTAATAGTCAATTGTTGGGTTTTAATTTTCTCTTTTCAATGGTGGATCGACTTAAGCAAAATGTGAATGAGTGCATTTTTTTTGCGTATTAATGGACCTCATCCACCACACGAGAACGCATGAAAAGACTTTTTTTCCTCTTCCTGGGTGCCACTCTGAACACGATTGGCCATGCTCAGGGTCTTTTGCCATGTCAGATGTCGAACGACAGATGGCTTATTTTTAATCCATATACAGCCTGTTTGACGGGATACCTAGAGCTTTCCGAAAGAGTCCTCGCCCAGAAAGGGGAGACCCGCGCAGAAGGCGGTTACTTAGGGCAACTTTATGGAGCTGTGGGACTTGGTCACTGGGCTTCATTACACGCACGTGGCGCACTTAAGGAACTGGCAGATGCGGATCGTGAAGAGATTCTGCCTTACGCAAGAACCCAGCACGCATTTTTACAGCTCGGACATCCCATAGCCGATCCATTGTATGCTTCTGTTGGTCGACTTGATGCTCCTTTTGGCTTGAACCATGATCTTTTCGAACTAAGCCTCCCAAGTCGGGCGCGCTCACTTTGGATTACAAGCGTGACGGGTGGACGGATTGGCGTTGGTCGTCGCGATAGCCTTCGCCTGGAAGCAGGTACCAGCGACTCAGGTCAAGTCAATCCGATTTCAGGCAAAGAAATGATGCTGCTCAGTGGACGTTTAATCAAAGGAATCGATCTCTTAAGTGGCACGAGACTGATTGCTTCCTATGCCGCATCTTCAAACTATCAAGAACGACGTATGGGCCTGGCGACCTTGGTACATAGTAATAGCAATAGAACCAGCCTGGAATGGATTCGACAAACCGACGTAACTACTCTGGATGACTTTAAGCAAACCTTTCGCTTTGTCCATGAGCAGCAGGAAGACCATTGGGCTTGGGTGATGGCCATGGAAGAGCTTCGAAGGGATTCTTATCGATTGAGTTTGGGCACCAATCGCAACTGGCGCTATTCTTTGATTGGCTCCTTGAGCGTTCACTACCTAAGGCAAGCCAATGAACCACGGGAACACTTTATTGTAATGGCCGGGATAGGCATTGGCAAAGCGTGGGTATGGGAGGAGAGCAGTCCGTGAAAGGAACAATAAGGGTAGCGGCTTTTTACCTATTACTCTTCGGTAGTTTTTCTGAGCTCTGCGCACAATCCTCACAGATTGAGAAGCAGTTTCGACAGGAAACAGAAAAGCGTAACGACGTCTATGAAACCATCAGCCGAACAGTTCAAAATCCCATGCTGGCTTCAGGCCTAGCCTCCGGAACAGACAGTATCAATCGTTCCGTTGACTCCCTCATGGAAAGTATTTTTTATAGTATCATGGATGAAGAGTTGAGGCTCAAAGGCAGTGACACGATGGATTTGGTGAGTGCCTATCAACGCGATGTTCATCCTACCAGCATCGGCCGATATGTGGTGATCGATCGCTTTCAACTGGGTCCAG
>JBGSTX010000153.1:0-3122 GCA_041736305.1 Oligoflexus sp.
AAGACAGGCTTACTTTGCCTTGGGCTGACGACAGGGGCGACTTTGCTACTGCCTCTTACCTTGGATTCGCGCTTAGCTAGCTCTTCGGATGGGCGAGCAGCGACCCTTTCTTGGCCTCCATTCTTCTTCGCTTTCGAACTATCGGCGAGGCGGCTTGAGCTTACAGCGCTAGAGCCGAAGGGATTAAAAATGGCATCGAGCACACCAAGCGCATAGAATCCGGCGAAGCTGATGAGGGCTATACGCGTTTCACTTTGGACCTGCTTTTCGTAGGTTTCACTCTGATCCAGATAAGCCATGAGGCCAGGATCTTCTTTGGCAGCGGAACTGTTTTGCATCACGGAGTGAACGTCTCGCTCTATCGAGTCGAGCTTTGCAGAGCTATTAAAGTACATCACGAGACTGCCGGCCTGCGCGCTTGCAAACGCAATACCTAGTCCGTTACGATTCTGATGGAACTGCCCAGCGCCGAACGGGAGATAGCTAGTATAGTTATGCTTTGGATCTGAAGACTTTTCGACCCTAGCAGTCGCTGAATAGCTCGCTTTGGTGAGGACCTTTTTAGGGAGCCCCGGAGCACTCTGGTTCGCCTCAAATTCTTTGGCCAGAGCTAGCGGCGAAAGAGTAAATAGAATAAATCCATACAAAGCCGTCCTAATTCTTGTCTGCATGGCGGTCTCTCCTAACGTAGGGCTAAAGTATAAGTCTTATCGGTTGGTGAAAGGCCAACTTTATCGGAATTCTGGAAAGATTTCGGAAGGATTTCTGAAGGGCGGAATGTCCGGATTTTAGTGAAGAAAATGGTTCGAAAAACCCTCCTTAAATACGAGGGCGGCTGAGAATTAAAGATTTAATCCTCGGCGTTCGGCTTAATTGCGATACCCCGAGAGGACATTCACGTGCCCTCTCAGGTGAATTCCCTCGAAGACTATCGTGAGAACCTTCAAAGTTGGATGCGCTCCTGGAATATTTGAAGACACTGTAAGTTGTTAGTCTGTGTGATGTGATGTCATAAGGCGCGGAGTTAGCTTCCCGCCTTTTTTTGTGTTTTGACAAAGATATGCCGCTGCTAAAGAAATAACTGCCGATTCTTCAGTACCGCCTTTCAAGCAATATTAGTGAGTACAGATAGATGCGCCAGGATACTGGGTACACAGGAATTTTTGCAATTTTTCGCTGTCTAATTTAGCCTTGGCAGCCTCAGTTTTGATCTGGGCGGCTTCGGCTTTGATGGCAGCTATCTCAATATCTTTCTTCATACTATCAGCTTTAATCTGCGCAGCCTCGGTCTTGATCTGCAGAACCTCAGCTTCAGCATTATCAGCACGAATTTTGAGCTCGGCAACAGCCTTTTGGCTACCGGCCCCGTTTTGGACTAACATCATCACTTGATGGCCTGATTCGTGGGCGATAGAATCACCATGCTCGCGTTCAGGTATAGCCAAACCCATGTAGGCAGTCAGCGCAATACCAATAATACCGGCATCTGAGGCGCTACGGGCCCGCATCGCCTGCCCAGGAGTGCTCGAGGCGACGAGGTAGTCGCCGACCGCGATAGCCCCGCCTTCAAGATTGGCATTGACCGGAACGCGACCGGCAAGAGCGATAGGGCGCGAGGCTTTCATGTCGCTGCCGAGAATGACCCCAGGAGCCGTCGAGACGACACCGATGGCATTGGACTGATTTTTGTGCTTCGATTTGGCAAAAGCGGCTTCAAGAGTGCTGGACGAAGTTTCTATTGTAACAACATCGCCTGCCATGAGAGATTCGTCCTCAATCGGCATGTTTTCGGCAAGGTCAGCGGCGGCCACTGTAGTGTTTGATGCATAAATTCGGCCAGCTACTGCACCCGCACAAGCTCCAGCGGTTGCCCTAGCACAGATTGATCCTATGACTTGCAACTCGTTGGAAGGGGCTGTTGTGCCGATGCCCACCAGTCCGTCATTGGTTATGCTCATGACTGTTGCTGGGGTAACTGAATTGTTGGGGACGGTTTGAAAGTATAGCCTCGCTCCATGCGCAGTGTCCGTCCAGGCTTGCTCCGGTGAAGACCCTACCATCGCTCCGGTATCCCAACTGTTGCCGTCATAGCCATCAAAATTGAGATGGCCCAGGCCTTGGCCGGTCGAGGTGATTGCAGTCGGAGCTGCATCAGTACCGGTGCTACGCTGGAGAGAGATCTCGGGAACAGCGGCTCCGGCGCGCCGCATGAAAAGACCGGTGACGCCCACCATAGTCCGCGATGAAGTTGAAGCCAAGACATCAAGAATATTTGTGGGCGATGTCGTACCAATGCCGACTTTGCTATCTTGATCGATGGTTAGGGCCGTGCTTAGAGTGGTAGAATTGTTGGGCACAACTTGGAAACTTAACCTTGATCCGTGAGCCGTGTCTGTCCAAGTCTGAGTGGTCTCACCCGTCATCATCGCTGCAGTGTCCCAAGTAACGCCATCCCAGCCTTGAAAGCGGAACTGACCCAGGCTTAACCCAGCATTAACAATGCCCAGAGCGTTTTGGTTTCCGAGTGAACGCTGCAGAGTAATTGTGGGTACGGTAGTACCCCAGGTCCGCCGCATAATGAGGTTTGCGTCATCAGCTAAAACCCGACCTTGAGTGGAAGGACGTACGTCTAAGGTGGCTGTTGGTGCCGTGGTGCCGATACCGACGTTGCCGTCTGGAGCGACTGACAGTCGAGTTGTGTTGCTTGTTGAGCCAGAAGCAGTCGTGTTAAAATTGAGACCAGAGCCATGATTGCTAATCGACCAGATGCCATCGACAGTAGACTCAATTGAAGAACCCGTGGCGACTGCCGAACCATCGTATCCCTGGAAATGCAACACCCCTATGTTACCTCCCGACGCGCTATTGAGAGCTGCGGGTGAACCCGCTGAACCACCCATTTTTACCAGGTTGATTATAGAGGCGTAACCAGCGTTATGAGAGGTGCTCGAGATGCCGCGTACGATACCATTATAAGCCACGTCGAGCGGGGTGACTGGAGCGGTCGTGCCGATACCGACGAAGCCAGTTTTATCGATGGTCATCCGGGTCGCCATAGTGTTGGCTGTACTGCTACTAGCCGCTACTGGGGCTGTCTGAAAGTTTATCGCACCTGAGCCACC
>JBGSTX010000185.1:0-8684 GCA_041736305.1 Oligoflexus sp.
GTGTTGTCGCGAAAGCATGCGGCTGCCGTATCATCGCACTTATCATCGAGTTGGCCATCCTCGCCTCCTTATGGAGTTGCGGCTACATGGTCTGGCGCCTGGTCTGCGATGATACGGCAGCCGCATGCTTTCGCGACAACACGATCTGGTCCGAGCTCAGCTTTCTCGTACTCTCGATTGTCCGTCCCTTCTTTTTTTCTCCCCTAATCCAAACCGCTTATATCGGCGGCAGCAGCTTCGGAGTTGTCGGCGGCACTCTGCTCACGGCGCTTGGGGCTGCTCTCTCGGCCCTGGCGGTCTACTATCCAGGGCATATTATCGGCAAAAAAATTGTGCGACCCTGGTTATCAGCCAACCTTCCTTCCACCTGGCGCTTGGTCCGCACGCAGGACTATAAGATAATTTTCTTTACTCGCTGGATCCCGATCTTCCCCTTCGACATCTGTTCGCTGCTTTATGGGGTAGCCGACTTCCATGCGCGGCGTGTTTTTCTCTTCACCTTTCTCGGTTGCCTGCCCGAAGTCTTTTTCTTCAACAGCCTCGGTGGACCCATGAGTCCCGAGATCATCATCCGCGGTCTTACCAGCCTCGCGATTTTTGCAGCGGTTACTATCATCCCTTTGCTCGTCTACGAATATTTTCATCGCAAACGTGGCAGCAGTCTATGGACCGGTTTCAAGCGCGTTTATTACGAGCTTCTCTATGAGGCTCGATCCAATAACGAAATAGAAAAACGCAATCGCTATTCCGCCGACAAGATACCCATCGTTCTCATTTATGGCTTCGGTTCCTCGCGGAAAACGCTGCGTCTCATGGAAGAGATGCTCACGCGTCAGCACTTTGAAGTGATGAGCTTCAACCTCGGCGGTTCGCTGGGAGTCTTTTTCACGCGCAGCATCAACGATACCGCTGAGTTTATCGACCGCAAGATCCGTCGCCAGATGCAACGTTACGGCTTTCAGAAAGTCCATATCGTGGCTCACTCCAAGGGCGGGCTGGTCGCTCTCTGGTGCGTGCTGCGACTCGGAGGTTCGCAATACTGCGATAAAATCATTACCTTGGGAACCCCCTTCCGAGGCTCCTGGCTGACTTGGCTGGCGCTAGTTACGCCTCTCAGCTTCTTCTGGAAAGACGTCTGGCAGATGCGGCCAGGCTCGTCCTTTCTGAAAGACCTCCATAATAGCCCCCCGGTATCGGGTTTGAAAATCTACAACTTCTATTCCGATCGGGATGCCGTAGCGACTGGGACAGCGGGGGTTTTCAAGCACCCCGGAGACGTGACACCCATCCCTTTGCACCATGTCACTCACTTTGGCTTTCTCGGTCGCCGGGATGTCGTCGCTAACGTCGCAAAAATACTTCGAGAGGGTCGACGCAGCCTCCGGTCGCGCCGACAGCGCGATGAACTCAAAGCCGAGAGTGGCTCAGAGGCTTTGTCGGACGGGCTGTCGGAGACTCCACTTATAGATTCGCGCTCGGACGTAGGTTGATCTATAGTGGCGCTTTTAGGAGCCCCAAGAGGTGATGGATACGAGCCAAGAAGATCAGTTCGATAGGGAGCTTTCTTTCAATGGGAATGCGCACTTTATCCTCAATATTGCGCCCTTCAAGCTGCTGCTCCGGACGCGAGGTCGGCTCATTTCGAGGTTTAAGCTTGTGAGCGAACTGAATTTTCATGAGCACCAGCACCGCTTTGCAGCGGCGGATCTACGCGAACTCTTTCCCATCGGTGGAGAAGTGCAGATTCAGCTCAACACCGCCTGGCAAGGGGGGCCGACTTCGATCGTCAGCGCTACGATCGTAGGAACGCAGCACGGATCGCAGCAGCTGCTTCTCGAGCTTCGCCTGAAGAAGATGGATGATGAGTTCGAGGAATTTTTGACAGAGCTTCGCGACCATAATGCTTCGAGCGGTCTGCGTATGTAATTTCTTTTCAAATGATTGTCACAGCTTCTGCAAGCTGCTATTCCTTTTGATCACAAATACAGTCATTTTAACGCCGCGAGAAACCAGTGAAGACGAAACAGGATAAATCGAGCAAGCCCGAAGCTACCGCCAGCTATGAAAGCCTCGTCCGCATCTTCACTGTTCCCGAAGGCGAAAACAGCACTCTGGGTCGCATCGAAAATCAGATCTCAAAAAATCTGCTTGGTTTTCTCCGCGACCATATCGTCTCATCCGGAATATCGCCCACCGAACTTGAACTCAATTTCAAGAATGCGGTTATTCCGGAAGAGCCAACCTTTGTTTCGGATCAGGCCGATTATCTCTTGAAACACGTGGTAGCCGAATCAGTTCACACGGCCTCACCACGTTTTGTTGGGCATATGACCTCGGCCCTTCCCTATTTCATGCTGCCCCTCTCCAAGGTCATGATCGCCCTCAATCAAAACCAGGTTAAGATTGAGACTTCGAAGGCTTTTACGCCGCTCGAGCGGCAGGTCCTCGGCATGCTCCACCGTCTCATCTACCAACGGAACGCGAGCTTCTACGAAGAGCACATCCAGAACTCGATGAGTGCTCTCGGCGCGTTTTGCTCTGACGGGACCATCGCCAATATCACTGCCCTTTGGGTTGCGCTCAACCGCCTTTTCCCGGCGAAAGGTGAATTCGCGGGTATTGCTGAGGATGGTCTGCACGCCGCTCTCGAGCAAGGTTCCTACCGCGGTGTGCGGATGCTAGTCTCGAAGCGTGGACATTATTCGCTAAAAAAAGCCGCCAACATTCTCGGCATCGGCAAGCGTAACCTTATTTCAGTCCCGACCGATTCCAACAACAAGATTATCGTTTCCGAGCTTCGGCGTGTGATCAAAGAAGCGCGCGAGGAACGCTTCGCCATCGCTGCCATCATCGGTATTGCCGGCACGACGGAGACCGGCAACGTCGACCCGCTCGACGAGCTGGCGAAAATAGCGGCGGACGAAGGCATCCACTTTCACGTCGATGCCGCCTGGGGTGGTCCCACCCTCTTCTCCCGCAAATATGGACGGCTCTTAAAGGGTATAGAAGCTGCCGATTCGGTGACCTTCGACGCCCATAAGCAGCTCTACGTGCCGATGGGGGCTGGAATGGTCCTCTTTAAAGACCAGCGCCATCTCTCGCTGGTGGCTCACTACGCCGAGTATATTATTCGCCGAGGCTCGCGCGACTTAGGTCGCATGACGCTTGAGGGCTCAAGGCCAGGCATGGCTCTCTTGGTTCACTCGGGCCTGCAGATCATCGGTCGCCGTGGTTATGAAATGCTGATCGACATGGGAATAGAGAAGGCGCGGGCTTTTGCCGCCATGATTAAAGCTAGTCCGGACTTTGAACTCATTACCGAACCCGAATTGAATCTGCTGACCTATCGCTATGTTCCGCAAGATCTCCAGCGATTCATCAACTCCTGCAGCGACGACGAACTGGTTCACTACAACAACCATCTGAACCGACTAACGATCACGATACAAAAGGAGCAGCGCGACCGCGGCTCCTCCTTCGTTTCGCGCACAGCGCTAGAACCCTTGCGCTACAAGGGTCAGCTCATCAACGTCTTTCGGGTCGTTCTCGCCAATCCACTGACTCAACTCAAGCATCTCGAGGAGATACTTAGTGAGCAGCGCGACATCGCTCACCGACTCCTATCCGGGGAACTCGCTTTAGAAAATCTCGAGCAAGATGAGATAGAACCAAAAAAGGTTTCGAGCATCGTCTAAGGACGGAAAGCCTTCCAGGGCACCCGCTTCCGAAAGCTAAACTTGATTTTTTGGCGGTTTAGCGCCATACTTTCTGCACAAGAAAAAATTATTGGACAATGCTACGGATTCAGTCCGCAATTATTTCTATGCAGAGGTAGGGTCCGCATCGATGAATCAAGCCAAGGCTCTCCTCTTAATTGCAGATGACGAAGACATGAACAAGCTCATCTTAGCTCGTCGTCTTCGCAAGGAAGGCTTTGAGACTATAGATGTAGCCGATGGCTCCGAAGCCGTTGAAAAGATTCGCGAGCTAGCTTTAGAGCAACTGCCCAGCGTAGTCCTCATGGATATCAATATGCCGGTGATGGATGGAATCGAAGCGACGCGAATCCTCAAGCAGGAATTCCAAAATCTACCTATCATCGCCGTGACGGCGACGCGCCTTGATTCAGTCGAGTGTGAACGCTACGGTTTCGACGGTCTCTGCACCAAGCCGATCGACTTTAAAGAGCTGGTAGGGACGATCAAGCGTTTTCTGGACGCTTGAGACTCCGCTAATTCGCTGCCCAATTGATCTCGTCTAGGCTCTCGACGCTCGAAAGAGGCTCTTCTTCTCCATCGATCTCCGCCTGCGGGCGTTCTGCCTCCGGTAGACTGACTTCATCGATTCTCTTGATGCCACTCTTATTGATCACCAATCGATAGTATTGAAAGAAGCTTCCGTTCTGCTCGTCCATTCGCGCCGTAATTTTCATAATCAGGTCGATGTGATAGACCTTAGGAAATAGGCGCGAGCTCGTTTCCAGATTTCTGGTTGGAATCAGCAGCTCTTCGTAGGGCGAATCGAGAGGCGCCAGGAAGTTAGCGACATTGAGCCTGAAAAAGGTATAAATTGCCCGAATCTTATGGCGAAGGCGCTTGATCTTCTTGCCGCGCAGATCGATTCTTTTCCGATAGCAGATCACAGCGTGCGGCTCTTGATCCCAGCGCTCATGGGCGAGGTCTTTCAGGACTCCGTGCAAATCATCGGGCAAGGCCTTGGGATCGAGAAAACTCACTTTCTCTTCGTGGTAGCCGATGTGCAAAGACTTCCTCCGGCTGTTGGACTGATAGATAATTTTGCTGCTGTTATCCGGCAAACGACCGAAGAGACCACCTTTGAAGTAGCCTTTGCCGTATTCTTTGATCCTATCCTTGAGGATATAGGCCAACGTCGCCGCGCTGACGATCAAAAAAGTGGAAAACCCGAGCGAGGGCATCGACCCGTTGCTGAAAAAGCCTGTATTCCAGCGTATCGTGAGATCAGCCATCACTGCCCAGACACCGGCCACTCCAGCCGCAATCATCGCCCCGGCCTGTCTCTGAATCTTAAACAGAGGTTTAGTCCGCGTGTCCAGATAAAGCGCCGACCATACTTGGCGTTTGAGCGTGCCCCGATGGTAGTAGTAGCGTTCGAGTTCCAGCTCGCTGCTACCGTCATCTATCCATCGATAGCCCTGACGACAGCAATAGATCCGCAGGCCGCGCAAGGCTTTGCGCAGATAGTGGCGCCAGTGCACACTACCCGTCTCAGGTAGACGAATATCGTAGAGGCTACGATCGATATTTAGAATAAAATCGTGAATGTTAATCGTCACGTACTCATCTATGGGTTTGAGGATCTCGGCAATCTGCGCCTCCTGAGCTGCGGGTAGCTGGAGGATCTTTTGCCATTCCCGGAAGATATGATGGATCTTGTCATAGCTTTCTTTGAAGATTTCGGCGAGTTTGACTTGAGCGGCTTCGAGGACTTCGACGTCGCCGATCCGGTAGCGCTTGATTTTTTCGATCTGCTTTTGCAGACGTTTTACCTTCCGTTGGGTGAAGGTATAAAACGAACAGGCAAAGATGCGAGCTTCCTGCTCGAGAAAGCGCTGTTTTTCAGCCATAGGCGACGAGCTTTCCAGCTCATCGATGATCTTGCGCAGCGGTGAACGTTCGAGATTTTCGACGCTCCCGATGATCTCTTTATAGCTCAATTTTGGGATGCGAAAATTGATGAAGGACTTGAGATCGCGATAAAACGATTCTATAGGGTAAGTCGACTGCGAGATGCGCATCTGAGGCGGAAATACAAAATAGCAATCGACCTCGTAGCGGTCGGGATAGATGACATCTTTGCTGGGATCTTTCACCATCAGCCGGTATTGGAAAGAAGCTTCCATCTGCATTGGTTCGACAATGCGGAGTTCGGTTTTTACCAGGCGGTGCATCGAGAGGGGCGGGAGTTTCATGCTTCAGCAACCTCGGCTTTATCTAGCTTAATTATAGTCGAATCCTGCAATCTTGTCGCGGGGCGTGGCGAGCCAGTATTTCTTAGGCAAATTTTACCGACTTGACCTGGCGTCTCTCGCTAGAGCAAAAACGCAGCTCAAGCTTTAGCCTACGACTAAGGAATCACTATGTACCTTTTCAAGTTTACTTCTTTGTGGCGCCCTCAGGCCTGCGTTGCATGGCTGAGCTGTCTCGCAACTAGCTCACTGTGGTCGAGCCAAATTTATGCAGAAAAGGCTCAGTCCAAGCCACAAGAGAGCGTCAAATCTTTCTTGGAGCAGACGAATAAGGATCTGAAAGAACTACAAACCAATGCGAATCGCATTGAATGGGTTAAGTCTACCTATATTACCGACGACACCGAAGCTCTTTCTGCAGCAGCTGACGCCGTCCTTATGGAGTATCAGACCAAACTTGTGAAGAAGGCTACGAGCTTCAAAGATGCCAATCTTGCTGCCGATGAGAAAAGGCAGCTCGAACTTCTCAAGCGTGGCAGCACGACACCCGCGCCAGCCGATCCAGCTAAGATCAAAGAGCTCGCTCAGGTGACGAGCCGCATGACGAGCATCTACGGTAAGGGCAAAATCTGTGAAGCCTGGACCAAAGGGAATGCCTTCGATGTCAATGCTGATCAGTGTCTCGATCTCGAAGAACTGAGCCAGGTTATGAGTAAAAGCCGCAGGGCTGAGGAACTCGAGGCAGCCTGGAATGGATGGCACAGCGTAGCGCCTCCTCTTAAACCTCTCTACGAGCGTTACGTGAGCTTGACCAATCAGGGGGCTCGCGAGCTGCAATATAAGGACGTGGGAACGATCTGGCGTTCGGGCTATGACATGAAACCCGAAGCCTTTGAAAGCGAAATGGAGCGCCTCTGGCAGGAGGTGAAGCCGCTTTATCAGGATCTCCACTGCTACGTGAAAGACAATCTAGCGAAGACCTATCCCGCTGCTAAAGATTCTAAGGGCTATTTGAAAGCCCATCTGCTCGGGAATATGTGGGCTCAGGACTGGGGCGAAATCTATCCGCTGGTCGAACCCTATCCGGGGCAGACCAAGCTCGATGTCAGCGCTGCGCTGAAAGAAAAGAAATACGACGCGATCAAACTCACCAAACTCGGGGAAACCTTCTTCACTTCGCTGGGACTCAAGCCTTTGCCAGCGAGCTTTTACGAGCGATCGATGCTCGTCAAACCTCGCGATCGCGATGTGGTTTGCCATGCGAGTGCGTGGGATATTACGCTTGAGAACGACGTCCGCATTAAGATGTGCATACAGGTCGATGAAGAGAATATGGTTACGGTCCATCACGAGCTGGGGCACATTTACTATTATCAGTACTATCACAATCTCCCTCCCGTCTATCAACAGGCTGCGCATGATGGATTCCACGAGGCTATCGGCGATACTATTGCTTTGAGTGTGAATCCGACCTATCTGAGCAAGGTTGGAATTCTCGATGAGGCTCCCCGCAATGACGAGAAGGCGACGGTCAATGTTTTAATGAAACGCGCCCTTGAAAAGGTCGCCTTCCTACCTTTCGGCTACCTGATGGATAAATGGCGTTGGGATGTTTTTTCGGGTAAAACGCCGCCTTCTGCCTACAACGCGAGCTGGTGGGATCTTCGGCAGCAATACCAGGGTATCGCCGCCCCAGGTCCACGTCCGGCCAATGCCTTTGACCCAGGTGCGAAGTTTCATATTCCTTCGAACACCCCTTATGCGCGTTACTTCCTAGCCAACATTCTGCAGTTTCAGCTGCACCGAGCTCTCTGCCGTACGTCGGGTCACAAGGGTCCTCTGCATGCCTGCAGCATTTACGGCAACAAGGAGGCTGGCGAACAGCTGCGCTCGCTGCTAGCTCTAGGCGCTTCACGTCCTTGGCCTGAAGCACTCAAGGTGGCCATCGGCGAAGATAAGATGGATGCAACGGCGATCATCGATTACTTTGCGCCGCTGCAGACCTATTTGAAGGATCAAAATAAGGGTAAAACCTGCTCTTGGCCGCAGTGACGTCTGCGGCCTGAGGCCTAGGAGTGATGGAGTACCTGGGCGATAAAAGCCTTGGTACGTTCGGAGCGAGGGGCCGTAAAGAAACGTTCGGGATCGCTCTCTTCGACGATCTCGCCTTTATCCATGAATATGATGCGATCGGCGACCTGCCTCGCAAAACCCATCTCATGAGTGACGCAAAGCATGGTCATGCCGCTTGATGCGAGTTCCACCATCACTTCGAGCACTTCTTTGATCATTTCTGGGTCGAGGGCCGATGTTGGTTCGTCGAAGAGCATGATCTCTGGCTGCATGCAGAGAGCACGGGCAATGGCGACCCGTTGCTGCTGCCCCCCGGAGAGCTGGCCCGGAAATTTTTGCGCTTGTTCGGCTATGCGCACCCTCTGCAGATATTCCATTGCTTTCGCTTCAATTTCAGCCCGAGGACGCCGCTGCACCCAGGTAGGCGCGAGACAAAGATTCTCCAGCACGGTCAGGTGGGGAAAGAGATTGAACTGCTGGAAAACCATACCGACGTGACGACGGGCGGCTTCCTGCGAACGGCGATCGTCGGTGAGTTCGGTACTCATGACCCGCACGCGCCCCTGGTCGTGATGCTCGAGTCCGTTGATGCAGCGGATGAGAGTCGATTTTCCAGAGCCCGAAGGTCCGCAGATGACGATTTTTTCGCCGGCCTTGACCTTCA
>JBGSTX010000243.1:0-19892 GCA_041736305.1 Oligoflexus sp.
GATTTAAGACGAAAGGCAAAGTCCATCGAACAGGATCACGATCACGCACAGGGCTAAGGCTAGGTACAGGGCAAAGGCTAGGTTTATTTAGCCTATGGCCGACGCCGTAGGTGAGGCCCAAAAGCCCAGGTAAGTGCATAAAACTATAATAATAAAAACAATTCTTACCAAAAGGCTAAAGAGAAATTCAAATCTTCCGAAAAGGTAAATAGGCATACGGCAAATTTATCTTTGAGGAAGACCCATGCAGCTCATTTCGGCGAATTTTATTCGGGCTCTAGTTAGTATTTCAGCCATTTCTCTGGCATTAGTCTCATGTTCCGGTGCAGAAAAAGCCAGTGGAGGCATAGAGGCAGGAAACACAGCTCCCGTGAAAAGCGGAACGCAGGATGGCAAAGAAAAATCTGATTCTGAGCCACAAGCCGCGGCCGACGGTGGCAAGGAAGGTCAAAAGACGCAAAAGCCAGTCGTCGCAACGCTCAGCGATGCTGAAATCGTCGCTAAAATGGAAATGGTTCCATTTATCCTCAATAATAGGACAGGGAAGCTATTCACCGGATTCAGCCCGGGCCCAAATTTTGTATTTACCAGCGTGGTCGTTGTAGCTGCCGACGGCATCATTCCTAAGGACATTCAGGCAACTATAAGCCCACCAGATTCCGATCGCATTTACAGCAGTATTGACTTTCAGAAAAAAGCCGCGGCTTTGAAATCCAAACTTACTCTTACTGTAGATCCAGCTTTCTTTTCAGTAGAAGAATTGCCCGCAGCCGAAGTTAGCTCCAATCCTAATGAGCCTGTCCGCGTTTTCTTTATTACTTCGCTCAAAGCTGGCGCAAGCAATATCGACCTGAGTTTGGAAGGAAAAAAGATTTCACTTGCCGCTACCATTGCTCCCTATACGGTGCAGCAACTTACCGATGGTAGTGCGCGCTATACCACAGCGGTAGCTGGCGCAACTCCTTCGCCTTCTTGCCAATCTTGTCATGGAGCGCAGGGCGGGGCCAACCATTCTCCGACTTACCTGTCTCAATTCGGAGACGCAGCCATCTTGTCGACTATAGAGACAGGAAAGAATTCAGAAGATGGCTATATGACCCAGATTGCTCACAAAATGACCTTTGCAACACCTGCCCAGAGAGCCGGTATCGTAGCTTTTCTACGCTCACTTCCCCCGTCGCCCTGATTAGGCAACGCTAAGCAGTCCTCTCTATGAGGAGATCCTACTGCGGTAGGATTTCCTTTTTGCGCGATACGACAGCGTTTAAGAAGGGGGAGGACATCACCTAACCCGATTGCATACAATTGCTGGCCATGCTTCTCAAATTCTTCTAAAAGCTATAAAGGAGAAAAACTAAGCATGACTCAGCTCTCGTGCCATCAAGACCTATGAATACGATCGCGAAATTTAACCCTCAGCGACTGGGCAGTTTCATCAGCATCGGTTTTCTCTTCGCGTCCATTTTAGGAAGCATAGACTATACGAAGGGCCTCTTTTCGGTAGCGCATCGGCAGGTCTTCGACGCCGGCCTCCTGCTCTTCTATCTGCTCGGGATCGCCCTGCTGACGAGCTCAAAAGAGCGAATAGGGCGCTACCTCGTCACTTTGGTGTTCACAGGCTACGGCGTCCTCCTCTTCAAGCACTTCATGGCCGTACCCTCTCAGGTTTTTCTCCTCATAATTGCCTTTATTCTCGCACTTTTCTTCCTGTTTCGTCTCGATCGTGACTACTTTTTACACGCCTGCGGTTTGCACAGCTTCTACCTGCAACTTCTGGCTACGATGTCTCTAGGGGTAATCCTCAATTGGTTCTATATTTTCCACTGGGCTAGCGATCTGACTTCGGCTTCCCTAAGCTCGCTCGCATTAGGCTTTGGCCTTATTCTGCTTCTCCTCAGCATCTACCAACGAAAGCTGCTTACGAGCGAAAGACGCCGGCTTTTCGGCCTCCTCGGAGGGGCCTGCCTGCTCAGTGGCTTCGAGGCTATCAGGTATCCAGGACTCTGGCTTCATGAACTAGCCCATTGCAGTATTTATTTTGCCCTCAGCATCTTGCTTGGGATACTTCCCTGGCGGGAATGGAGAAGCCGTTTTCACGCTACGGTGGAAGCTATATTCTTCCATCCAGAGGGTGCTGTCCTCATCACTTTTCTAGGACTCTGCGGGATAGGAACAGCCCTGCTTAATCTTCCCGGCAGCTCAGCCAAGGCTACGGGAATTTCTTGGATCGACGCTGCGTTTACAGCCGTCAGTGCAGTCTGCGTAACCGGACTGACTGTGATCGATACCCGTGGTGATTTAAGCATTTTGGGGCAGGTATTTGTCCTCCTGCTCATACAAGTCGGCGGCCTTGGCATCATGGCGATATCATCACTAGCTCTGCTTTTTGTCGGGAAACGCTTCAGCCTTCGTCAGGAGACTGCCTTGCAGTCGGTGTTTGGGCAAAAAATCAAAGGCGAGATTGGTAAGCTCGTTAAAAAGATCGTTGGTCTGACGCTCACGATCGAACTCATCGGCGTAATCGTGCTTACGGCGGCTTTCAAAAACTATGATATGAGTTGGGGGCAGGCTCTATGGAATGGCTTGTTTGCAGCGATCTCTGCCTTCTGTAACGCTGGATTTTTTCTGCATAGTCAAAGCTTGATGCCCTATAATCGCGATCCCCTGGTCCTCAATGCGGTGGCGATTCTCGTTATCTTAGGCGGTCTCTCTCCCGCCTATATATTTGCATTAATACAGCTAAAAAGCAGTGCCGTGCGGTCTTTGCAGTTTCGCTTCGTGACCTATTCGACGCTTGGGCTGCTGGCTTTTGGGACCATTATGATCCTTATATTAGAATGGAACCATACCCTAGAAGCGATGCCCGTACTGCATAAGATTAACAATGCCTGGTTTCACTCTGTCATCGCTCGCACGGCAGGTTTCAATTCCGTTGATGTGACCCAGTGGAGTGCGGCGAGCAAGCTCGTTATCCTAGCTCTCATGGTTATCGGTGGAAGCCCGGGAGGAACCGCTGGCGGGATTAAAACCACATCTTTTATGGTGATGATCTTTACCATCATCAGCGTCGCTAAGGGACGTCGGCACGTGGAGGCTTTTTCACGTCGCATTCCTCAGGAGACTGTCCTAAGAGCCACGACAGTGACTATAGCTGGTTTAGCCAGCACATTCGTTCTCTTTCTGGCCCTACTTCTTACCCAAAACGCCGACCCCTTTAGCTTGCTATTCGAAGTGGTTTCGGCCCTCGGTACGGTCGGACTCACAGTTGGAGCCTCCAGCCAGCTTAACGATATCGGTAAAATTCTGATTATGGCAGGCATGTTTCTAGGTCGCGTCGGGCCACTCTCAGTATTTTTATTCTTAGGCTATCATGCCGAAAAGCAGATCTGGTCTGTCCCCGAAGAAGACGTCGTCGTCACATGATAGCCCTGTTAACTCTCAGCGAGTCATCAAAATGAAAAAGCAGATTATCGTCATCGGACTTGGTCAGTTTGGAATGGGGCTCGTTCGGGCCCTCTCCAAGAAACATGCTGAAGTCATTGCGGTCGACGTGGACCAGTCCAAGATTCAAGCCGCTTCAGCCTATGTTTCTCAGGCACTCCGCGTGGATGCTACCGACGAGGAAGCACTAGCTCAGCTCCGACCAGCCGACCGCGATGTTTGCATCTGCGCGACTGGTGACCAATCCAAAGAAGCTGCTATTATTTGCACAGCTCTCTTGAAGCAAATGGGTGCCAAGCGCGTCATAGCCCGGGCTAATGACGAGCTGCATTCGCGGATTTTGCGTTTAGTAGGAGCCGACGAGGTTATTAATCCTGAATGGGACTTTGGGGAACGCTTTGCCAATCGAGTGATTCATGAAGATATCCTCGAGGAAATGCTCCTAGGCCCAGATCTGGTCGTCACCGAGTTCAAGGTTCCAGAGATTTTCATCAATAAGTCTATCATCGAACTTGAGCTTCGCCAGCGCTACGGTATCACAGTCGTAGCGGTCCGCAGCGCTAGCACAGGAGCCGTGCAGCTGGCTCAACCTCAGGAGGTACTCCGGAAAGGGGATATTCTGATCGTCGTGTCGATGACCGGCAACGTATCTAAACTTTTGAATCGCTAGGAGTCGCCGAGATGAATGTCCAGCGCAACTTCAAAGCCGGATTCGTCAGTATACTCGCCCTCTTTACCCTGCTCTGCTTTGCTTCTATCGTCACTGTCGAGCAGGCGGCACCGCAAAAACTCAAGTTCTTTGCCGCCCATATGCAGGTTCAAGAATCTTTGCAAAAAATCCTGCTGATACTCAGTGCTCTTGACGGGCGAGGGCCAGTTGAACGGCAGAGTTCGTTTGCAGAAGAGTTGACTCATTTACGCAAAAATGTGGAAGACAAGGATCAGGCAGAGTCGGCAGCCCTCGACGTCCTGGAGCAGCACTATCCCGCTGCAACGCTCGGTGACCCGGTGGCCCGGCTGCAGATTCTGCGTGCAATCGAAGAAATTAGTCAGCGCCAAGGGCTGGCTTTTCAAAAAGCAAGTGAAGAGATTCGTCTGAGTTCGGTTAGCAGCGGTTGGGCCCTAGCTTTCCTGGGTATCGTCGGTTTCCTCACAGCCCTCACTATCCTCTCCCGCTTCAAGAGCAGAATCCTCGATCCCCTGACGGAAGTCATCAGCGTGATCGAAGACTGGAATAGCGGCAACCGCATGCGGCGCTTCAATCGCCAGCAGGCGGCCCCTGAGCTGCGAAGTTCGGTCGAGATATTGAACGATATCCTCGATCACGCTCAGGTCACCCGAAGCCGTTAGAACTAGCGATCAGCTAACTCTCTGCCACAAGTGGCCGGCTTATCGAACTGAGGACCCTTTACCAGACAAGCTGAGCTAGAAGCTTCTTTTGGGCTCGATTCAGAGTTAAAGAGATCACTGTCAGTTTGGCAGATTCCTTCTTTGCATTCACCTTCACAGCAGGAAAGGAAGCCGGAGCAGAGTTCGCCGGCTGGGGTACATACCCTTGCTTCGGCAATTGAACTGAAGCTAAACATCAAGAGAACTAGAGGACTTAGGCTGAGAGAGCGAAACATTTTGAAATTCCTTCCTTATCAGTCTTATGGAAATCCCACAAAGCATTGCTGGATGAGCCTTCTAGCCTTTTTATAGCCGAGTTTCAACTCGCAAGAATTTGTGCAGTTTCTTACTTGATACACACACTTTTCCCGACTTGACTCCCTAGCTACCTACCGCATGATGAAGATGTCTTTATCGTTTGTTTATCTGAAATTTTTAGGGGGTCACTTATGTTAAGAGAAAAAATTCTTAGGCCTAAGCTCCTACTGTTCGCCTTGCTAGGACTTGGTTTGAGTTCAAGTCTTTGGGCTCAGGGTTTTGGCGAATGCTATCAACTGCAATGGGGTTATGAATATAATTATAGGACAGGAGAAGGCCAGTCCTTTGATCCGACAATGCTTCCTGAAGGCAGCGCAGACGAAGACCTACAAACGCGAGATGCCTACGTCTGGTACTGTCAGGCGAAACCACTCTACGCCCCCACTTGGGACGTGGCAGGGAGTGGTACACGCTTTCACTCGTATAAAGCGTATCGGCTCGATGCTCAGGATCAAGCCACCTTTCGCTGCGAGCGTTATGCCTCGCGCTGTACCTACCGCTGTGCGCTTGCGTCTAAATCCTGCGCGCCACATTTCTGGCCCTGAACCAAGCTAAGACAGGAGATTGAGCCAAGCCCATCCCATCCTGGGGGAGCTTGGCCTCAAGAGTGCCTGCGTTTACCAGCGACCATATCCATAGCAGTTTTGTGGGGGATAGTAATGATGGGGATAATGGTGATCGTCGCTATAAGGATTGCCGAGGATATAAGGGTAGCTGGCTCCGTCTCGATGCTCTGAATAATCATAGTAATAGCAGTGATGTGAGTAGTCTATACCCGTGCTGCTGTCCTGGTTCCGTTCTACTTGATTATCGTCCTGCTGAGCTGATGCAGAAGCTGAAGCGTCGTTTGAAAGTGCTGGAGTCGCCATGACTACGACTGAACCTGCGAGATAGCAGGCAAAAGCAAAAGCAAAAGCAAAGCTTAATTTTTTCATCGTGCATCTCCTTGGTATAAGTTTAGCCTCCTTAATGAAAAAAAGGCCTTTTTACTATACTTATGAATAGAGCTGCTGTGTATCCGGGTAAGTATGTGTGCGGGGAGGATTCCGTAATTTTTCTGCTTTAGGAATCGAGGTAGAGCGATCGGCTCGCTCTACCTCGATTGGAGAGTTTCAATCAGCTCGAGAAATAAGCTCAGCCATGCGAATATGTTTTCTCACTGAGAAGTCTATGATCTCAGCAAGCTGGCGAAGTTCAGGCGCATTGCGCTGCTCTTTCATAGCTTTCAGAATCAGCAGAGTCCGAGCATGCCGAACTTTCGATTGCTGGAGTACAATCCCTGGAAATTGTTCAGAAGGAGTGGTTTCTAGGGCGGCGATTTCGGTGTTTTCACTGGCCTTCAGCTGCTGTGCTGCCTGAACCAGCTGATCCATTGTAACTTTAGAGTACTTTTGCTCCATCAAATCGCGGAGTAAATCGAAGACCTGAAGATGGTCTGCCACGAGAGTTTTACCGTAGACCTTTGCGGCTTTAGTGCGAGCTTTTTCCAAAATTACTGCGCCGAATCGAATTTCAGCCGCATTCGCGATAACGAGCTGCTGCAGAAGACTGACTTGCTGGTCGACATCTCCCGCAAGGGCCACTGACTGCTCAGTATTGCCCTCGACCACATCTGCAGTCTGTTCAGGGCTGGTGAGTTTACTCGTCTCGTCGGCTTGAGCTCCAAAAGACAAGGTGCTGAGGGTAAGCAAGAGAGCTAGGCAGGTCTTTGGTCCACTATGCTTCATCATATTCAATCCTCTTTTTTTCATGGGTAAAATGAAAGGACATCTTTTATCTGAAACAAGATCACGTGCTCCCGTTTCATTGAGTTCACTTGTAGAGGAGTTTATTTCAAAAAAAAAGTGGACCGGATTGCTCATAGCTACCGGGATGTTGCGAAGATAGTCTGTAAGACAAAGCGTCTATGTAGAAATCTGCGAGCGGGAAAATTCTCGCAGGATGCCGAGCAAGGCTGATCCGTATTTATCAATTTTTACGGGACCGATCCCTTCGATCCCTTTCAGCTCAGCTTCCGTCGAAGGCTGAGCTTCAGCCAGAGCAGCGAGAGTTTTATCACTGAACACTCTAAAAGCCGGAACCCGCTCATCTTTAGCCTGACGCAGCCGCCAACCTCGAAGACGCTGAGCCAAGGGCGTATCAAGGTAGGCGCTCTGCGAAGCTCGTTGTTTTTGAGAGCGCTCAGCCGTATCTCGCCGCGCAGAGCTGCGCTTTCGCGTCTTGGAGCTGGGCAGCCTTTCGCTTTGCCGGAGACGCTGCTTGGCTTCTCCCAAGACCTCTTGCATCGCTATGGTGCCCCAATCTGCAAAGGCGGCTTCAGCGCTAGTTAAACCCACGGCACGATATTCAATGATTTTTTTGTCTTTGGTAAAACTTTCGACGGTGATCTGCACGAGTCCTTCGCGTTGCATGGCTTCGAGACAGCGCTCAAAAGACCGTCGATCGTCGCTATCTAGAGACTCGCAAACAGTTTCTTGGACTCTCTTGAGAGAAGCCAGTCGAGGATAAGGCGGCAGATGCTTAGCCATAGCCTGCATCATGTCTACTTCGTCTTGCGAGGGAGTACGGGTAACGCGACTGAGGGAGCTGCTGGGATCACAAACATCACAGATACCACAGCGGCTGTGATCGGGGCTTTGATCGCCGAAATGTTGCAAAAACTGCAGCATGCGGCAATTCTGTCTAGTCTCTGCGAAGAGACCGATCAGCTTGACCTCATGTTCCTTGTGAGCTTTTTGTGCTGCATAAGTCTTCTGCCAGGGCTTGAGCAGAGGTCGAACCTGGTCATCCTGTGTAATATCGATAGCTCCGTGTACCCAGAGCTTTTCGAGAGCATTATCCAAGACCCCGATTTCGTCTATCCACGGGATGGCAATGCGATTGATTCCAGTCTCGGGTATTTTTTTCAAGACGGACTGGAGTACCTCAAGTTCGGGATAGTTCTTTTTTACGAAGAACTGCCGCGTGCGATGATCGGCGTAGGAATAGAGCAATACGGCTCGCGAATATTTACCGTCGCGCCCAGCTCTCCCAATCTCCTGGTAATAGCTTTCCACGCTCGAAGGTAGGGCTGAATGGACGACGCAACGAATATCACTTTTATCGATACCCATACCAAAAGCTATGGTGGCGACAATCGCATCCAAGCGACCGGCAAGGAAGTCGCTTTGTACTTGGAGCCGCCGTTCAGGAGAGAAGCCTGCATGATAGGCAGCCACGCGAATCGATCCGCCGAGAAGATTGGCCAATTCTTCGGTCTCTTTCCGAGTCGGAGCATAAACTATCGCTGGCAAGCTTCCAGGAGATTTCAAAAGAGCTTTGATCAGCTGTGGCCGGTCGGGCACCGATACTTCAGAAATCTCTATAGCAATGTTCTTTCGCCTGAACCCGTGAATGTGCATCTTCGGGTTCTGCAGCCCAAGCTGCTGCTCGATATCCCGCTGCACCTCTGGGGTCGCCGTCGCCGTCATCGCCACGATAGGTGCTGGGCGCAGACGGGGTAGGCGCTGGACCAGCATGCGGTATTCCGGGCGAAAGTCATGACCCCACTGCGAGATACAGTGGGCCTCGTCCACGGCGACTAGGGAAGGGGGATGCTGCACCAAGAGTTCAAGAAATCCACTGAGCCCCAAGCGTTCGGGTGCTATGTAAAGCAGCTTGAGCCGACCGTCCAAATAGGAGCGAAACACCTCCTTCGAGGCCTCGCGGCTCATCCCGGAATGGAGGGCACCCGCTGCGATTCCGAGAGAGCGGAGCTTGCCCACCTGATCGTCCATGAGAGCAATCAAAGGACTGATCACGAGCGCCGTACCGGGGCGCATAAGGGCCGGTAGCTGATAGCAGAGAGACTTGCCGGCTCCCGTCGGCATGACTAGCAGGAGATCGTGACCGTCGATAATCTCACGGCAGATCTGCTCTTGGTGTTCGCGGAAAAGCTGATGCCCAAAAACCTGGAAGAGAGTTTCCCCAAGGCTCAGAGACTGAGAATGCAATATTTTCGATCCCTGCACGGACTTCTCCATTTTTTCAGACTCGAAAGCTCGTTGGCTTTCTTTTAGGGGCGGCTTACTTGCCTGGACTGGCATGGGCAGCGGTTCTCGACGCTGGCTGCGCATCGACTGAATAATTTCGCTGACAAACGTGCCAATTTCGTTCATGAAAGTGGCGAGGTCCAGCTCTCCTGCTTCAATCTTCTTAAGCTTCGCTTCCCATTCACCAGTCAGGGTTGCGCTCCGGACACTCGGATGAACGACAGAAATAAGAAGCTTCCCTCGTTCCGTGGCCCAAAGACCCTTATCGCGGCGCTCAACGTAGGCCCGAAAGATGAGGTTTTCGAGAATGGCGGCGCGGGTAGCCGGCGTCCCGAGGCCCCGCTCCCGCAAAATATCGGATAGTTCTCGGTCATCGAGCCGACTGCCGGCCGACGCCATAGCGTTCAAGAGAGCTGCATCGGAGAGGGCTGGCGGGGGCTTGGTTTCTTTTGCCAGCGGTTTGACCTCTTTGAGTTCCAAGAGAGTTTCGGCCTGGACGTAGGGTAGGGGATCTTTTTCACGCTGCGAACGCAGCTCGAGACGCTTCCAACCCAGCTGTACTACGCTGCTGCCGCTGCTGCGAAAGTGATGTTGAAAACTTTCTCTCTGTGCCTCTAGCTCGCCTGACTTAGGCTTCAGCACGGAGATGATCGTGCACTGGCTCGATACGAAATTCTCCTGCCAGACCATCAGGAGGCGTCTTGCAATTAAGTCGAACACTTTCGCTTCTTCTGGGCTCAGACGCGATGGCTTCTTCCCGCTGGGAATGATGGCGTGGTGATCGCCTATTTTTGCGTCATCAACGTACGTGCGACCGAGAGGTCGAAGCCCCGTGTCGGGGTGTAGACCCAGATTCCGGTAGGGGGCATCGATAGCTGCGACGACAGCGGAAAGCCCCTTAGCCACTGTCGAGCTGAGATAACGGCTGTCAGAGCGCGGATAGGTGATGAGCTTATGCTTTTCGTAAAGCTTTTGTGCTAGGTCCAGAGTCTGCTTGGCTTGAAACCCGAAAATGCGATTGGCATCCTTCTGCAGTTCAGTCAGATCGTAGAGCCGCGGGGCCTGAACTTTGATTTCCTTGTCCTCGCGCTGCAGTACCCTTGCCTCGGCGTGCCTAGCATCGAGCAAAATACGCGCGATCTCGGGATCGCCCTCCTTAAAACGGTGGGCTTCGCTCTTGGCCACGCGTTTCGCTCCGGGCTTCGGTCGAAAGTAGAGGCCTTTAAAGAGAGACTCAGCCAGAAAGCTCGCTTCAATCTCGAAATAGGCCTCAGGCACAAAATTTTCTATAGCCTCAGTCCGCTCGACGATGAGCGCCAGCGTCGGCGTCTGGACCCGCCCAACTGTCAGCGACTGATGCTGCTCTAGGGTGTAGGCGCGTGAGAGGTTCAAACCGACAAGCCAGTCGGCTCGGCTCCGACCGCGCGCGTTATCCGCCAGACGATCGTAGTCTTTGAGCGGGCGCAGAGATTGGAAGGCCGCGTTGATACTCTCCTGGGTCAGGGACGACAGCCAAAGACGCAGGACCGGTTTGGTACACCCCGCCTTTTCATATATGTAACGAAAGATCAGTTCGCCTTCCCGACCAGCATCAGTTGCGGCAATAAGCTGCGTGACCGAAGGGCGATCCATGAGGCTCTTTAGCACCGCAAACTGATCTGCAGTCTGCTCAGAAACAACTAAAGGCCAACGATCTGGCAGCATAGGCAAATAGTTTTCCTGCCATTTTTGCCAAGCAGGATTTATGTCTTGAGGTTCAGCCAAAGTAACGAGGTGTCCAATGGCCCAGCTGATCAGGGTATCAGGCCCTTCAAAATAGCCACGCCCTCGAGGCGCTATTCCAAGAGCCTGCGCGAGATCCCGAGCTACAGAAGGTTTTTCGCTTATGATTAGTCTCAAATGAATAAGCCTCATCCTAGTCAAGAGGATGAGACTAGCACAGGAAAAGCCCTATTTCGAAGGACATCCACGCCTTGGGTCAGGGACGGCAGCATAGGCGGCCCGGCACCTTTCTCCTAGATGAGGGTCCGGGCCTGCGACTCAAAGTCGCCGAGAGTTCTTAGGCTGAAGGAGGCTGCGGGAGCTGTCCGGCATGTTTCTCCTGGAAAAGGGTCCTGACCTGCGCTTCAAAGTCGCTGAGCACATTATTGAAAATCACGTGAGCATCGTAAGGCGACGCATAGGGATTGAAATACTTATGCACGTCTCCATCACTGAACCACTTCGTACACATGTAGTAGAAATGATCGGAGGTTTGCAGCTTCCTGAAGGTATGCAGCAGCTCCGGACTGCGAACGGCTTTGACCAAAGTCTCGAGTGCATAGAGTCTTTCGATCGAAGCATCCTGGATGTGATTGCCGAGCCACGCGCTCAGATCTCGATCCACATCGGCCCAAGAGACGTAATCAGGATAGGAGAGCTTGCCTATAGGCTGCTTATATTGCAGCACCTCGCGCGGCGTAGCGAAGTTGAAGTCTCCATGGGACAAGACGGCTGTAGGAAGGGCCCGCATGAATTCAAAGATACCCGATTCCGCCCATTGGTGCTCACCAAAGGTTTCGTAATCCATGAAGAGGTTAATGACCTCGCCATTGCCGGCGACTTGATGAATCCAGTCAGCATAGGTGGCGGCAGTCAAAGGCCACGAAGGCCAGTCGCGATTGGAAAAGCGAAATGCTACGTCATCCGATAAGCGATAGTTCTTCAAGAGCAGGCCAAGCTTGCGGCAAGGCGCCGGCTGATAAACGAAGTTGGGTGAGCGCCAGTCGAGGATTCGATCGACACCTTCAGCTAAAATGCCTTTAAATCCTAGACTTTCCACCTGCTGTGCGATGCTGTCGCTGAAGATGAGCTCCGTGTTTCGGAAGACTTGCGTCTCGTAATCAAAGAGCTCGCGCAGCTTATTCCGATGCAGCTCGATCTGGGCGCGAAACTCATCAGGCGAAAATACGCTCGAGAGCGAGTGATAGTAGGTCTCCGAGAGAAGTTCAACCGCTCCCGTATCGACCAACCTTTGAAAGGAGTCGATGACATCAGGCGCATAGAGTTCAAACTGCTCCAGACAAACGCCGCTGATAGAAAACGCTACACGAAAACGCCCCTGCCACTGGTGGATCAGGTCCAGCAGCAGCTGATTCATAGGACGGTAGCACTTTTCAGCAACCTTCAGCATGATCGAGCGATTCGCGTCGTGATCTTCATAGAAGTGATCGCGACCGATCCGAAAAAAATCGTAGTCTTTGCGGAGGCGAAAAGGCTGATGGACCTGAAAGTAGAAGCAGATGCTCGTCATCGTATCACCCTCTGGTAAATCAGTTTGAGTTGCTCCGCGACTCGATGCCAGGACATCCCCAGGAGAGTGGTCTCCTGCGCGCTGACCATTTCCGATTTAAGCCGCTTATTCTCGCAAAAATCTACCATCATATCGGCAAGTGTGGCGATATCCCAGAAGTCGACCTGTACCGAATGCGGTAGAAGCTCCGCGGCCCCGGTTTGCTTGGAAACAATGACGGGAACGCTGTAGCGCATCGCTTCGAAGGGCGTGAGACCAAAGGGCTCCGACACCGAAGTCATCACGAAGAGGTCGGCCATACTATAGAGCCGATCGAGTGCCTCGCCGCGCAAGAAGCCGGTGAAATGAAAATTCTTCGTGATGCGCAGGGCAGCCGCCTCTTCGATCATGCGCGGCAGCATGTCTCCCGCGCCACACATCACAAAACGGTAATTGGGATGACGGGCGATGACGCGAGCGGCAGCGCGCAGAAAGTATTCGGGCCCCTTCTGCAGAGTAATACGCCCAACGAAAATAATGAGCTTCTCCCGAAACCCGCGTTCAATCGTATCGGGATCGATCAGCTTATCGTGAATCACCGCATTGTGAATCACATCGATCTTTTCATCGTCGATCTGATAGCGCTGCTTAAGGGTCTCTTTGGTGCGGTGGCTGACTGCGACGATCACATCGGCAGCATCTAGTCCCTGCTGTTCGATAGCGAGGATCCCAGGGTTAGGATGGTCGCCGGTTCTATCATATTCCGTAGCGTGGATATGCGCGACGAAAGGACGGCCAGAACGCTCTTTGGCGGCTATAGCTGCGGGAAAAGTCATCCAATCGTGAGCGTGGATCACATCGAAATCGCCTCGGGCACCCATGCGAAACCCGACTTCAGCAAAGCGCTGGACCTCATCGAAAAGGTTGTTGGCATAGTGGCCCGACATGGTGATGATGCTTTCCTGCTTGCCGTCGCCGTTTTTTTGAAGGTGCCTGACCCGCTCAAAGACCGGCGTATAATCCTCTTCGTTGAGGTAAGGCAGGAGGGGAGAGGAGACGGACCAGACCGTAACGTTTGGGGGTAGACTGAATTCCGGATCGAGCGCCTCGACTTCGTTGGCCGAAAGAACGCGATAGCCCTCGCGTGGCACCGACTGTTCGGCTCGCGGCATGACGAAAATCACGTCCTCACCGCTTTCAGCCAGATGCTTGGTTATGCCGTAGCAGGCTGTGCCTAAGCCGCCGCTGATCATAGGAGGAAATTCCCAACCAAACATCAGTACCCGCATTATCTAAATCCTCGTTCTTCAAGATTGTTGGCCTATCTCAAGCAAGTCCATCAGTCGAATGAGTTCGGCCACGCTCCAGGCCTGTGAAATGCAGCCGTTGGGAGCGTAAGGCGGGTACGCGTCAAAGATTTCAGATACCCCCATAATACCCGCTTGCGAGAGGTGATCTGTCCATAGGGGTTCCAGATTTGTTCGCAAAAAGGCCTTCATCTCTGCATGGTCCTTCTCCTCGCTGACCCTTAGCATCCCCAGAGCATAATGATAGACGAGCCAAGGCCATACTGTACCCTGATGATAGCTGCGGTCGCGCTGTGCAGAGCTGCCTTGATAGAAAGGCTCAAAGGCAGGATCGAGAGGGGCGAGCGTACGCAGGCCTACGGGCGTCAGGAGCTGAGCGGTGACCTTGTGCATGATGCTCCGCTGCTCGGCTATTCCGATCGGACTCCGCCGGAGACTTACAGCGAATATTTGATTGGGACGGAGCGAGGCATCGACAAAATTTTGATCGATGCAATCGGCAAGATAGCCGGCCTGAGGAAGCCAGAAACGAGCTTTAAAAGCCCGCGGCAAGCTCTCCAGCACGGGCATCAGCCGGGGAGAAAATTCCTGTGCCAGATCTTTGGCCAGCTCGTAGACGAAGCCAACGGCGTTGTACCAGAGGGCGTTGACTTCAACGGCTAGCCCCGAGCGGGGTGTGATAGGGAGCCCATTGACCTTGGCGTCCATCCAAGTCAGCTGAGTTCTCTTGTTTCCTGCATGGAGTAGACCCTCCCCATCCACGTGCGCGACGGGGCAACGGCCCTCGCAGAGATCGAGGAGTAGATTCTGGAGTTTGGGGAAGAGCTTGCCTAGAGCTTCCCTCGGGGCTCCGCTGCTTCGATAATCATCCAGAGCGGCGAACATCCAGAGTACAGCATCGATCGAACCATAGTTGGGTGCAGCTGTACCTGAGCCAAGGAAATTGGGGATCAAGCCTTGTGAAGCTTGAGCCATAAAGGTCTCGACGACTTCGATGAGCCGCTCAGGCTGGCCCCGTGCCAGCGTTAGTCCCGGGAGGGCAATCATAGCGTCGCGGCCCCACTCGCCAAACCAAGGGTAGCCGGCGGCGATGGAGAGCGCCCCATCGGCCCGTCGGACCATGAATTTTTCCGCTTCGTATTTGAGTTCTGCCTGCGGTGAAGGCGAAGAAGAGAAAGACTTTGCCAGCTGGACCCGCCGCTGCTCTTCCCGTTCCCAGTCTGTGCGCAGAGCCTGCGAGGCCGTAGGCACTAGGCCAAAGCCCAAGATCAGATCTTCCCCGAGACTGAGACTGGCTTCGAAAATCCCGGGACAAAACAGGTCTTCTTGATAATCGAAGCCTCGTTCTTGCTCGACCATATATTCGATCTGCTTGACCCAATAGGGTCCTGGGAAAAACTGCACCTGACGGTCGGCACTGACGTGTAGAGGAGGTTTCCCTGGCAAGGGTTCAATTTTCCAACCCTCTCCTTCGGGAAAAGTTTTAACCTGAAACTCAGCCGTCTCTTGCCTCAGGTGATGGTGGCTGCGATAGGCTAGGAGAGGGCGAAAAGTCAGCTGGGCGCTCTCACCTTCGATCATCCGGTAGCGGATGAGTACGACATCGGAGTCATGGAGGAGGAGCTGGCTGCGCTCGATCAGAAAAGAACCAACCCGATACCCGAGAGCTGGACAGTGATCATAGCGAAAATACTCGACATGATTATAGCCTTCGGGAAAATATACCGCATTGGGATGCTTGTTGGTAAAGAGGTCGATCGTTCGACCCCGATGAGTCAGGCTGGTTTCAAGCTTGGCGAGAAAATTAAACTTGTCTGCTAGATAGCCAGCATCGCTGATGAGGAGTCCATGATATCGACGCGTCGGGCAGTCCAAAATCGTATTCGAGCTGTAGCTGCCACGCGAGTTGGCGTCGAGCCACTCGCGCGAGAGAAGTGCCTGCATTTTTTGCGAGGCTGCCTTGAGCAACATGAGCCGCCCTTTCTCGCTGAAAATTGACCTTCTTCTTGAACCTTATAGAAAATAACGCTCAATCGAATGGAATAAATATGTGTCGCCGATTGCCCTCTGTCCTGCATCATTAGAGGAATCGCAACAAAAATCAATAAGAGATTTCCCGAAGCTTATAGGCGCGGACCTTCCTTGTATTCGGGGACGCAGCCGCTGCTTCGCCATGCACAGGAGCAGGGAGGTCGCCGCTAAGCCAGTACCAGCCCTCAAGTGGTCCGGAGCGCTGCGGCAATCACCCTCACGCCACAGGGTTCCAGGTTCAGAGTAAAAGCGGGGGAAGACACCGCGATATCTTGTCCTGAAAAGAGGTCGAAGAGTTGACGATCCTTCAGCAGTGCTTCTAAGAGATCAATGGTAATGAACTGCGGATTGTGGATATCCAGGTTCGCGACGACAAGATAGCTCGTGCTATCCGTAGCTGCCGCGCAATAGCGCAAAGCGGCGAGGACGGCAGGATGTTCGTGATCGACGAAACGAATGGAAGCTCCTTGTTGAAACTGAGGAATAGTAGCCAACCACTGGTTAACCTGCCTGATCAAACTGCTGAAGTCGGCTCCCTCTGCGAATTGCAGCTGCGGATTGCGGCCGATAAAATTGATTTTATTCAGCAAGCCTCGTTCAACGCCCTGACTCATACCGGTAGCACCCGTCCCAAGCAGAGCCGAGACGAGGTAACGAGGTGCGGTGGAGCCGACCGCAGCGAATTCTTGGGCCGGCGTCCCGCTGTCGTGAGAGTTGACGGGACAAAACCAAGGCAGAAACGCGCTCGTTTCGTGCAGATAACGCAGGTAGCGGCGCAGCTCATGGGTAAAATGGTGTTCCCACAGCGTGCCGAGGAGAAAATCGATCTCATCCTGTTTGACTGTTAGAAGTAAGCGTTCATGTGACCCAAAAAATTCGCCCAAAATTCCAAGATTTGGAAATAACTGCCTGATTTCTCTCGTTATGGCTGAGGCAAAGGGGGGATAGGTGCTGTGAAGATTATCCAGACGCAGCATGCCCTTTGTTCGTGCTGCATAAGCAGCCCAGTAGAGAGAATACGCGCGAAAATAGCTCCAAATCTGCTGCCGGGTTTCCGGATGTGGATGAGCATAATTGATGAGGACTAAATCATCCCATTTTTCCCAGCGATCCCCAGCCATGTATCCTGCTCGTTTCAAGCCATCACTTTCGCTCTGATCGGGAATGATCCAGTCCGGACATTCGCTGGCGATGCGGCTATCGACGGCAACGTGATTAAGCACCAGGTCCAGGCAGAGGCCAAGGCCGAGATCGCTGGCCTCTTGCACGAAGCTCTCCCAAGTTTCAAGGGCAGTAGAAACAAGGTCTCTGTCGAAGAGATCAGGTTCGAATTCAAACAGATCGCGGGCCGCATAAGGACTCTGCGAGTGCCCCTGCCGCGTTAGAGGTAAGAGATGCAGCATGTTGAAACCGAGGTCTTTGATGCGGGTTAGCTCAGCTGCCCAGGTATGCATGGGACCGAGTGCGCTGGGAATAGAGATGTACATGCGGAGGCCACAGAGCTGCTGCGGATAGACCAGCAGCAAGAGGGGAGGGCCGCGCATCCAGAACCACTGCTGCCCGTCGAGCGTGTACTGAGCATATATATAGAAGCGGCCAGCGCCTTCGAGGAGTTTTTCTAGTACGAAAGCTCCGTCAGCCGCGGGTCTCAGGGCGAAAGTTCGAAATTCTCTGAAGGGCTGTGCAGCAAAGAGATTGCTGAGCAGGCGCACGGCAGGAGCCGCAGGTGCTTGACTCGTGCGCAGCAGTACGCGCAGATTCAACAGAACTCCAACTGGCAGCACAGCTCGCTGTGAGGTGGGGCTTTGCAGGTCCCAGATGGCTTCATCAGCCTGCCCCATCCGCATTTGACTCGATGGAAGCGCTGGTATCGAAGCGACTTCCGCATTTTGCGGCCCTGTTTTAAGCATATCCGCTGCCTTCCTCCCCATTGTCTTGCTAAGGCCCGCCCTCTCCTCTATTTTAAAGGCGAACCCTCAGCCCAGTTGAACCCTCTCTAGCCAGCGACACTGAGTTCGCAGAAGGAGGACAGTAATGCGCGACCTTATCGACATCATCCTCGATAGTAACTCGTTCGAAGAGAAGGTGGCGGCCTTCCAAATCGCTTTTCGAAAGAGCCTCGAACACACCCAAGGTTCGATGCTGGATCGCTCGACCTCGCGCGAGCAACTCCTTGGACTTTGCGATACCGTGCGCCACCTGCTGATGCATCGATGGATAGCGACCCAAGGTCAGTATTATCAGACCAACACGAAAAGGCTCTACTATCTTTCGATGGAATATCTGCTCGGGCGCCTAGTCAAAAATGCCTTAATCAACTTGGAGCTCTTCGAAGTCGGCAAGAAAGCCTTGAGCGATCTAGGGCTCGACTTCGACGCCATCGCCGAACTGGAACCGGATCCAGGACTTGGCAACGGAGGTTTGGGTCGCCTGGCTGCTTGTTTTCTCGATTCGCTATCGACCCTCAGTTTACCCGTCTATGCCTATGGAATACGCTATGAGTTTGGAATGTTCAGGCAAGTCATAGAGAACCAGCAACAAAAAGAAATGCCCGATTCCTGGCTTCGCTACGGCTACCCGCTCGAGGTGGAAAAGAATATACATGCCTACGAAGTCGGCTTCGGAGGATCGAGCAGCTTCCACGAAAATTCAGCTGGAACGCTCCATGCTCAGTGGGACGCCAAGCAAAAAGTTCTGGCGGTGCCGCACGATCTGCCTGTGCCGGGCTACGGCACGGGCAACGTCAACTCCCTTCGACTCTGGGCGGCTGAGGCAGACGAGGAGTTTCATTTCGCGATCTTCGATGGAGGGGATTATGTCGGCGCGGTCATGGACAAGGTGGAGAGCGAGGTCCTCTCCAAAGTCCTCTATCCAAACGATTCTAACTACCTCGGCAAAGTTCTGCGGCTTAAACAGCAGTATTTCTTGGTAGCCGCTTCACTCAAGGATATTATCAGACGCTTCAAGAGCGTCAATGCCTCGATACTCGATCTACCGGAGAAGGTGGTCATTCAGCTGAATGATACCCACCCGACTTTAGCGGTGCCCGAGCTGATGCGCCTGCTGATGGACGAAGAAGGAGTCGACTGGGATAGCGCCTGGCAGCTGACGCAAAAGACGATAGCCTTCACCAATCACACAGTCATGCCAGAGGCCCTCGAGTGCTGGCCCCTCAGCATGTTCAAAGAAATCTTGCCGCGGCATGCGCAGATCGTCGAAGAAATGAATCGGCGCTTCCTCTTGAGTCTCAAGGAGCGGCCCATTTATGACCAGAGCTTTATCGACAAAGTGGCTCTTATTTCCAGGACGCAGCAGCCGGACGTTCGCATGGCTAACATAGCCGTGCTAGCTAGTTTTTCGGTCAACGGCGTTGCGGCTCTGCACTCCGAGCTACTCAAGGAGAAAGTTTTTCCGGAATTCCACAGTCTGTTTCCGAAGAAGTTCCATAACAAGACCAACGGCATCAGCCCCAGGCGCTGGTTGCTTTTGGCCAATCCCTCGCTGAGTCGGCTAGTCGAAGAGACGATAGGTCTCGACTGGGTGAGCAATCTAGAAGATCTCAAGCGACTCGAGGCCTACCAAAAAGATGCGGCCTTTCTGGAGAATCTGCAGGCAATCAAACAAAGGAACAAGGAAAAGCTGGCCGCCGTAATTGAGCGCGAGACGGGCGAGGCGGTCGATCCTCATTCGCTCTTCGATGTGCAGGTCAAACGCATCCACGAGTATAAGCGTCAGCTTCTGAAACTGATGCAGTGCATCCATCACTATCATTTCCTACGCGACAACTATCAGGCCGATGTTCAGCCTCGGACGGTGATTTTCGCCGGCAAAGCAGCGCCTGGCTATCGCATGGCAAAACTCCTGATTCATCTGATCCATGAAGTCGCCCGCGTCGTCAACACCGATCCACTCACCCGGGAGAAGCTGCGGCTAGTTTTTCTGCCTAATTACAACGTCTCGCTCGCCGAACAGATCATCCCTGCCGCCGACCTTTCGGAGCAGATTTCTACCGCTGGAACCGAAGCTTCAGGTACGGGTAACATGAAATTCTGTCTGAACGCTTCCCTGATTATCGGTACTCTCGATGGGGCCAATATTGAAATC
>JBGSTX010000269.1:0-14215 GCA_041736305.1 Oligoflexus sp.
ACGGAAGTCAAGCTTCTCAGCGGCAATGGTACTGCAGGTTTACCTGTGGGAGAGTAGCTCGGTGCAGCCTTTAAAATAGCAAAGCCCCTCGGACTTCGGTTCGAGGGGCTTTGTCTTTTCGCCTTGCTTGACCACCTCTCCGAAGCATGTTCTCTAGATGCAAAGCAATTCTCGGAAAGGATAGTTCACATGGTCGAATCACCCTTCAAGAACGACATCTTCAAAGGCAAAGTCGCATTTATCACTGGTGGCGGTAGCGGCATCAACTTCGGTGTAGCCAAAGCCTTGGCCAGTCACGGCGCAGCTATTGCGATGATGGGACGGCGCGAAGAAGTGCTTAAGGAAGCTTGCGCCGAACTTTCGAAATTCGGTGTGAAAACTTTTTATAAATCGGGAGATGTTCGCGATCCCGAAGCCTGTGAAAGCGCAGTCGAAGGAGCCGTCGCCGCTCTAGGTAAGCTCGATATACTGGTGAATGGAGCGGCCGGCAATTTTCTTTGCCCTCCTGAAATGCTTTCACCGAATGGATTTAAGACCGTCATCGATATCGATCTCAATGGCACCTTTAATATGTGCCGCATGGCCTTCAAACATCTGGAGAAGAGTCGGGGCCTCATCCTCAATATTTCAGCCACGCTGCACTACGTCGGAACCCCATTTCAAAGCCATGTTTCGGCAGCCAAGGCAGGTATCGACGCCTTAACAGTCAACCTTGCCGCTGAGTGGGGACGCCTTGGAATCCGCGTTTGCGGTATTGCCCCAGGCCCTATCGGCGATACTGAAGGCATGCGTCGCCTGGCTCCGGGTGAAGTAGGTGAAAGAATCAAGAAACTAATTCCGCTGGGCCGCTTCGGAGAGACGGCCGAAATAGGCATGGCGGCAGTGTTTCTTGCATCCTCGGCGGCGCAGTATATTACCGGTGCAACCCTCGTTGTCGATGGCGGTGAGTGGATGGCACGTCCATCCTTGGTACCCAGGGAAATGGTCGAGCAGATGGTGGCCAAGACAGCCAAGAAAGGCTAGTTCAGTACTTCAGGCGATAGTAGGCCCATTTCAGATATTCATTGAAGACCATAAGAAAGTCGTGCTCCTGCTGATACCAGGCAGCTGGTTCAGGAGGAGGCAAGGAACTGAGACTGAAATTATGAGGAGGCGTGTTGGATTTTTCAAAGATCCAATGGGCCCGACTTGAGTGATACCAACTCGTCACAAGAATGACTCGCCGCGCCTGAGGTAAGGCTTGCTGTATCGTCGCGAAGACGGCGGCTGCTTCCTCAAAGGTACTGCTTACCTCCTTGTCTCTCCCGAAAACTAAGGCTTCATTGGGCACCCCAAGAGCCTGCAGATAACGATAGGTGGACTCTCCATCCGGTGGACGAATTCCCGGAATGGCCGAAGTTTTTTCAGCTTCGACGAATACGATCTTAGGCGCGAGGCCACGTTTCCACAGCTCAGCAGCTCTCTCCGTCCGATCTTTTACGCTCCCCATGAGAACTACAATCGCATCGGCCTGAGCAGCTGTATCTGATCTATAGATGTAATGAGCCGGCCAAGTGCGACTAGGTGAGTAAACGAGGAAGAGTCCGACAATTCCCAGGACTAGGAAGCAAGGGATCCAGCCTAGAAAACATATGAGGCGACGCATTTACATCAGACTCCCGGGCGAAGCTGGGACTAATCCCTCGCTCAGCATGGCATTCATGCGATTCATCAGTCTTCTATGAAAGTTGTAAACTTGTCGCTTCAAGGCAGCCGGATCAGTGGCCGCTGGAGGCGGGTACATAGGCGCGCTCAGAAAATGTTCGAGCTTGACGGGTCGGGGAATGGCCGTGGGACCTAGGCCTCGCGCCATGAAGAAGGGCAGGCGAAACCTACGATAGATCCAGCGGGTCATGTTCGAATCATAAACCTTATAGATGTCATCAGCTCGTGGACAGGCCGCCAGTATCACCGGAGTCCCGGTTTCCACCGCCAGCCGCGCAAAACCTTTGCGGCGATTCCAGTAGATGCGATAGCGCTCAGTCGAAGGACGCAGCGATTCCTGCATCCCGCCGGGAGCGAGATAGAGCAGCTCACCGTTCTTAAGCAGCGACGCAGCATTATGCTGACTACCGACTATGCAGCCCAGTCTCTCCATTAGTTCCCCTAGACCAGGCATTACGTAGAAGGCCCGATCGATAAGTGAACGCGGCATCCGGCCCGAATGTTCGTAGACGGATAGCATAAGGAGAAGCATATCGTATGTCGCTAAACTATGGTTAGTCGCAATGATGGCTGGTCCCGAGCCCGGAATATGCTGCAAACCATGCGTCTCGTGGCGATGATATGCCCGGACCATCTGCAGAAAGGGGCGTAGTTTTAGAGTAAATTCTTCGTCCATAACACATTTGATCCGTTATATCGGGAAACGGCCGCGAAACACTATCTGTCCAGGCCCAGCCAGGGTCACCGAATCGCCTGACTCCTGCTGTTTTATATACAAACGTCCTCCAGGCATATCGATGCCTATCCATTGCTTCCGATCAGAAACCCCGCCGGCAAACAAAGCTGCCCCGATGGCAGAAGCACCGCTGCCGCAGGACTGGGTTTCCCCTGCCCCTCGTTCCCAGACGAAGACTTGGTAGAGCTCCTCTATGGGTTTGCCTAAAATTTGTGCAGATACGCGGCGATCCGTATCCTGGACCAATTTCGAAGCGATCAGATGGACATTGATACCATCCCATAAAGGAGAGTCTTGTAAGATTGGCCCTAGTCGGCGAATAAGATCGCGGCTGACTCGATCAAGATGAAATATGAGATGACGATTACCGATTGAGACAAAAGACCAATCAGCCTTTAGTTCGGGAAGCCCCAACGATTGAGCGCGAGCGGCGATGAAAGACTTCACAGCCTGGTAATCAGCGTTGGCTTCGTTGATAAGCGGGTAACCCATTTCCACGGCTACCAAAGGCAATTGACCCGAACGGCTTGCCTGAAGAGAGCCTAGAAAACGGCACTGAACCACGTTATTTTCAAGCTGGATTTCGAGCGTATCGGGGATATCGATCTTTGCTTCGGCCTCGCGATGTTTCAGAAGTATAGATAAGGCTGCGCAGCGAATGCCATTGCCACAGGTTTGAGCTATTGAGCCGTCGCTGTTGATGATGCTGAGCTTATACGGCATAAGATCGCGGCTGGTCTTAGTCCTCAAAACGAGCAGCCCGTCGGCACCAATCCCACTTCCATCGCGGGTACAGATGGCAGGAGCCTGTCGCACCAGACTCTGGAAGGCGACATCGTCATGAGGGAACCATGTCAGGACAAAATCGTTCTTGGTGCCGTGCCACTTTTCGAACTCAAGTTCCATCAGCTTTCCTCTTGTTCCGCTTCTTGCTTCTTAGGAATGGCGCAGAATTTATAGCCGCGCCCACGAACACTTTGCAGTAGCAAAGGATGGGAAGGATCTTTCTCCAGATGCTTTCTTAGACGCATGATGAAATTGTCGACCGTGCGCGTCTCGACATTACCCTGCAAGCCCCAGACTCGCGTCAGCAGGTGTTTGCGACTCAGAACCTCTTGAGGATGGTCCAAAAATTCTGTTAGGACTTTGGCTTCGAGAGCTGTCAGTACCACATCGACCAGCGGTCCCTTCAGCTGAAAAGTCACCGGATTCCAGGATAAATCAGCAAATTTCAGCCAGCTCATAGGCCCACTACGGAGAGGACTGAAGAGTTCGCTGCGAGCAGCCATTCGTTTGACCCGCAGAATGAGTTCCTGGAGGCTGAAAGGCTTGGTCATGTAGTCATCAACACCCTGCTCTAAACCCTGCAGAATATCTGCTTCCGATGCCCTAGCCGTGAGCATGAGTATCCCCGTGGTACGATCGTTTTCACGAATCTTGCCGGCGATCTCAAAGCCATTCATCTCGGGAAGCATGACATCAAGTATGATGAGCGCGAAGGGTCCCGCGTTCTCATACTTCTCCATCGCTTCGCGACCATCTTTTGCCACTGTGACTTGAAAGCCTTCGGTTTGGAGATTGAGCTCCATGTTGAAGGCCAAGTGTGGCTCGTCTTCGACGAGGAGGATATGCTTTGGTCCCATAGTCATCAGGTTTTCAGTGTCCTATCGACGTGGAATATGCAAGTACAAGTTAGATTCGGCTAAACCTCGACCGAAAGCCAGGCTACTGCGGCCCCAGGATGCATGCCGTGAACATATTCTTTGCCTATCAATAGCTCAAGATGCTTTCGCGAGATAGCGCGACCGTAAAGGTTGAACCCTTGTTGAGCCCTGGGCTTTCTACCCAGACGCGGCCCTCCATAGCATTGACGATAGAGCGGACGATGAAGAGTCCAAGTCCTGTCCCAGGTACGGCTTTTTTGACGGCTCTAGGTGAGCGATGAAACATTCTAAATATTTTCCTTTGCTCGCTCGGTGTCAGACCCATCCCCTGGTCTTTGAGACTAATCCAGATCTCGTAGTCTTTGACAGCAACCGACACCACAATAGGCGAAGCCGCTGGAGAATACTTGATGGCATTTTCTAAAAGATTACCGAAAACCATCGTCAAAGCCAGACGTGAGCCGCGCAGAATTAGGCTTTCAGAACATTCAATCGTCAGTCGCTTGGGTAGTAAGGGATCGAGGTGTTGGGGATAGGTGGCGAGACTGAGAAGAAGCTCACGGAAGTTAATCTCCTCTTGCTGACTGCGAAAATCGACTATACCTCGGTCAAGCCGACCGGCTATGAGGATGCGATCGACCAGGTGGGCCAGGCGCTCCAGATCTTTTTCGACCATGTGATAGATCTTGTTGCGGACATCGTCAGTCAGCTGGCGTCGTTTGATAGTTTCAAAACTGAGCTGAAGGCTGGCCAGCGGCGAGCGGAGTTCATGGGTGACACTTGAAACGAAGAACTTTTGTTGCCGGAGCATGCTGCCCTGGATCTGCGTGAAAACAAAGAGGACAACGGTTCCCACCAGAATGATCCCGAGAAGTACGCACCCAACGACTAGAGTCGCGATTCCTGTCGCGGGACTGAAAAGGTTGGATCCACCGAGAATCTTGCTAAGTTTTGCCAGCGTCTCTTGCTGATTGAGGAACCAGTAAACCCAAAGGGCTAAAATGGTGATCCAGACTATCTGCAGGGCAACAAATACTAAAATTGGATGAGCAAGCCGTTTTAAAAGCTTAAGAATAAACTCGATTATGCGCCGGGTTTGCATTTGCATCCATGCCATCCTCACCTCGATTCAAAGTGATCATAGGCGTCGACGAGCGGTCTGTCTCTGAGAAATCAGCGGGTCTTCGTGCCCCCCGTAGACGCGTTGTTGCCGAACTGGGCCTTGAGCTTTTGCGTCTGACGACTGAACTGGCGATCCACAATAGCCAGGAGAAGCTGGCCTATAAGATGGGCCTGATTATCGGTGACGTGCTCAAAAGATATGGCGGCGCGATTACCAGCAATAAAAACCCGGCGGACCCGAGCCGAGATCTTAATAAAATCTCCGTTCGGATAGGAAATGTAGTTTGAGATCGGAATATTCAGTTTCATCTGATCACCGAGCCGGAAGATCACATTCTCCTCGGCATTGATCACCGCTCCGTGCATGCTGACGTCGATCAGCTGCCCATCAATATGTTCGCTCATGTTCAGATGAAAGAAAGTCAGAGGAAGGTTTACCGAATAGCGTCGGCTACGCCTGTGGTTCTGAGTCTCTATCCCACTCTTAAGCCGAGACATAATCTGCTGGCGTGGTACCCCTGGATAAACGATGTACTCGTCCGCCTCGTGATAGAGGAGGAGCTCTTTGTGATAGAGCGTGACAAGTTGTTCGGCTTCGCGCGTGAGAAAAAGCACCGGAATAACTTCGCTTCTACGCTTTTCTTTTAGAGTCTTGATGAGACTCATCAGCAGGGTTTTCTCGGTGAAGTCGTCACTGATCACGAGGAGCGAGATATTTCGGCCAAACTGCCGTTTTAGCTCGTCAGGCGTCTTTGGGCTGGACTGCGCAAGTTGAGGATGGGACTTCCGCACATAAGAGTCCATCGCTGATGTCAGGTCTTTGTCAAAGCGCTCACCGAGGGCAAAAATCACATAGTTCTTGCGCTTTTTTCGAGGGCCTTGCAGATATTCTTCAATTTTGGCAGCCGTCTTGTCTTCGATGGTTTCGCCCTTTTTCTTAGTATCCGTGGCTGATGACATACGAATTCTCTTACATCGTTACCGTAGGGATAGGGGAACGAGTTCCCTCAGGCGCGGGTTGCGAGCCGACGCTGTCCTTCATGAGAGTCTGCGTTTGCTTAAAGAAGACTTCGGCTTTTTTTAGCGTCGCATAGTTGCGATCAGAGGGCGAAGAAAGAGCAGTATTTTGGATATAGTCCTTCCAGGCTCGATTGGCTTTTTCCAAATCTGTTTGATTCTGCGTCAAGGCCCAGGTTCTATGCAGGCTCAGCGCTCGGTAATAATAGAGGCTGTGCAGAGCTTGTGTGTAGCGATCCTGAGGGATAAAACGCAGTTGCTCTTCTGTCCTATCGAGAATCTCTACCGACTGCTTCCAGTAGGATAGGGCGGTGCTGGGTTCAAGAGCAGCGGTCTTTTCACCCGCAGTATAGAGCGCCATAGCCTCGTTGATGTAGGTTCCGATAAAGCGCTTGTCGGCAAAGTCCGCGATGTTCGGGCGCGTCGTCACTCTGTGGAAAATGCTAGCTGCCCTTACCGGGTCATGCTGCTGATTAAGGAAAATCTCGCCTAATTCGTGCTGGGCCAGCGCGTAATCAGGATGGGTTTCCGCTATGCCTTCCAGGAGAGAAATGGCTTCCGGAATACGCCCATGCTCGAGGAGCTGCTTAGCCTGGCGTCTGATATCGATTTCGAGCCGAATCGTGCGCTCACCACTGAAGTCTATACCCTCGTCGTCTAAGGCAATCGCCTGCTGGAAGGGACGGTAATCTTCACTGTAACTCAACTCGAGCTGTGAACCTTCGGGAGGTGCTTGAATTGTCTGATAAAGAGGGGTTCGGCCTAAAACTCTGCCGTTGAGCTTGACCAGAGACTGACTTGGTACGGATTCGACTCTAAATATCAGGACGTCGCGCTGCATGGCAATAATGTTTTTCGCCGCGTTGCTTGGTAGGAGGTCGAGAATAAGGGGGCGGTAGCCTGGCCGAACGATTTCAAAAGGTCCTCTGCGGCCAAGCAAATGGCTCGAAATAGCTATTTTACCAGCCGCATCAGTTGAACCCTGCCAATGCTTTTGATAGTAGAAGTCAGCTTGGGCAAGAGGTCGATGATCAGCTTGATTTTGAATTTTGAAAACTTGAGCCGGATCATCTTTAGACCTCTTGCTGGAGCGGAGCAGTCGTACCGAATCACCGACCCTTGCCGTCGATCGAGGCTTTAACTCCGTAACATAGATGCGGCTCGATTTTTCACCGACGGCTACTACCTTGGCAAGACCGATTTCACCCCACTTTTTTTGACGATCGAGCCCATCACTCTGCATGCCCCAGAGCTGCAGAAGTTCTCCTTCCTTGAGAGCATAGCCGCGATCTTTGCCAAGATTAATGCGAAAACCGTCTTTCACGCCTTCTGCTATTGCACCTTCAAATGGCACATACTGGGCCAGTTCTTGGCTCAGCCGCCGCATTAAGGGGCGCAGGGAGCGGGCCGTGGCTTTGCTGGGGAGAGGAGCCTGTACCGCAGCAATGACTTTGGCCTGCGCGTTGATAAGTGCCAGTTCAATCAGGCCTTCATTATTTAAAATCAAATGAGGCCTGAGCATGAACTCAAATTCACTAGCCAGCTCGGTCCCTGCCCAGCCTTCCCGGGATAGGGACTGGGGGGAGCGGTCGATTTTGCTCAGGAGAGGGTTGACGACTTCCATGTCCGCCTCAGCGAACGGAGGCTGGCCGATGAGCTGCGCCCTTAGCCCCTCCCCTAGATGCTTTTCGAGGCTCACAAATTTCGGATTTGCGCTATCTCCCCCACTCTGGCCAAGCGGCAGCAAAAGGATCCGGGGGCGCGGTGCTTCAGGAGCTTGAAAATTTTGCACCAAACTCACCGAGCCGCCCTTGGCGAAGCTCGCCGTGACTTCTTCTGGCAGGTGCCCCGCTGCTTCGAGACGGACCTCTAGAGTCTCTTTGCTATTCGACGAGACAAGTGACAGTGGCGCAGCTAGATAACCGAAGTTATCTGTGAGCCCGAGATCTTTGTCTCCCGCTTTGACTTTGACTCCAGCAAGACCAATGCTCGTTTCATACTGCTTTTGAATAGCAAAGACTTCGAGGCTTTGGCCCTTCGTCAATTCGAAGCGAACCCGATCCCCATGGGTAAGGGAAATGCTCTTGCTTAAGGACTGGTAGCCGCTTGCCCTGATAAGAATGTCAAGATTGGCATCGCTCGAGATATGAGGAGGAAGATTGATAGTGCAGCGGCCACGGACGTTGCTCGTACAGCCCTCGATCCACTGCTTTTGCTCGGGATCACCATAGAGGACGCTAGCTTCGTTGATTTGCTGGGAACCCGCTGCGACGTAAACAGTCAATGGACGAGCTCCAGCTTCAGAATCAACGCTGTTCACAGCTTCCGAAACATCCTCTGCAGCTTCTTCCGCTTGGATAGATACATCTACGGCTTCAGTCGGTCCTGGCAGAGTCGGAGCTGAGGTAAGCGCAGCTGGGATTGAAGTGGCTTCTCCTTCTGAACTGTCGATAGGAGAGGCAGTGGGAGCGGGCGGCGCCGGATCTATTTCTATAGGCTTCGTGGCAAGGACTGCGCCGGGCTCCGCTGTAGGACTAGAGGAAGGCAGGCTCTTGGGCACTGCAAAGAGGGTGGCGCGTACTTTAAAGAAGTTGTTTTCGCCCCTCTTGATTTTAATCGTTTCAAAAAAAGGTGCAAAAAAAGTTGTAGTACTGGCCTTGTTGACTTCCAGTACGATGGCTTCATCCAAAGGGAGGTTGAGACTTACAGTAGCATGACCTTGGGAGTCGCTACGGGCCAGCATTTGCTTGTGGACAAGTATATTGGCATCCGGAACTGGCTCTCCAGCTGCGTTGACGACCGTTACCTGGAAGCTGGCCTGGGCCTGAAAATAGCGGCAACCCGCCAGCAAAACGAGCAACGCAATCTTTAGATGTGCCTGGCGCACCATAGCCGATCCCTCCCGGAGCATAACTTTCCTTTAGTATAGCAAAGGGCATGGCTTGGAAGGGATAGCTGTTTTGAAGGGCGTTCCTACAAACGATCAATGCGCGTTATATTGCGTGCAACATAGGCTCAGAGTTCAGGATCAGACTTGGCGATTGGACCCTTGGCAGCTTCTGGTTGTGCGGTTTCGCTAGGTTGGTAAGAGTTATTGCGTGGGATGGCGAAGCTAAACTCCTTCTTTCGACCATCTTCGCCCTTTAAGGTTATGGCTACGCTTGCGAAATCGCCTAGCTGTCCTTTGGGTTTGATGAAACTGAATTTCTTGTTCTTATAGTAGCGGATATTATAGTGTTGATCGGAGCTGGATTCTATCCCTTCGGAGGTTTCGTCGCTGGGACCATTTTCAACTTCCATGTCGACCATAGTCACCTTTTGCTTGTCGTCGACAAATTTTGCGCTTGCGATGACAAGCCCACTCGACTTATTGGGGCGATTATTGTTCTGTAGAGAGAAGCGTGCCACCAATGTGCCGCTGTAGAGTTGAGTAGAGAAGTTCTCGATCACGATAGGGAATTCCAGCTTTTTAAGCTTTTCTTCGAGAGACTGACTGACCGCTCGCTCCTTAGGATCCGGACTCTTGGCGATTGCTTCGCTTGTGGAGCTAGGGTTCTTGCTGTCGGCTAACGATTTGGCTGCGAGATGAGAACCATTGGGGACTTCATCCTGCTCTTCTGCCTCGATTTCGTCTTCTACATCTTCTTCTGCCTTCGATGCAGCCACGGAGGAAGAGAGGCTTTCCTTTTCAGGGTAAGCATTCTCATACACTTCGTCATAGCGTGTTTGATAGCTGAAGATGGTTGAAAGCAAGCCTCGCGTCTGCTGCCGCAGGTCGCTATTGGTCTGATACTCATGGATCAAGAGACCAGAAGCTATGAAGGACCAGGTCAGGAGCACGGCCAGGACCCCAAGCGTAATGCTCGCTGAACGCAAGGTGAACTTGAGCGTCCGCGTCCGACGGGAATCCATGAAGTAGATGATATTGAGAAAGCGCTGCCGCTCGCTGCGAGCACGGGCATGAACCCTGAACTTTGGATCGTTACCTTTGTCCATCGTCAGAAACCCCGATCCAGGCAATAGAAAAATTAGACCTCGCCTTCATTGTACCACTTTGACTTTATATGACGATGGGGTTCAGGGGGAAATTAATGCCGGCCGCTGAAGAGCACTTGGATAGTCAGCGAAAGTGCCCATTTTTCTGTCCTTTTGAGGATGATTACGGGTTACAATGAATTTTCGGCCGCCGTTTTTTGCCGATCCCGGATCGAACACGCCGGTATGCGTATGAGGAAAGGACTTATTGTGTTTACTCCTTCGGCAACGCCACCTCTGATGAAAATTGCTATATATCGGAGCACTAGCATCGGAGACGTGGTACTCGCGACCGCATGTATCGATCTCCTGCGTCAGATGCCGGTCCCCGTCCAGATAACCTGGGTAGGTCGTCGACCAGCTTTGCAACTTATCGCGAGCGCCTATCCAGACCTGAAACCCGTCGAAGTCGATCCCGATATTACCAATTATCAAGATAAAGTAGTTCAAGAGCTTAAAGATGTGCATTTCATCGTCGATCTTCAGACCAATCTGCGCTCTCAACTCCTATGTCATTCTCTGAAGCGCGAACACAAAATTCCGAACTACATCTGTCGGAAAAATACCCTTGATCGCGGATCGATGCCGATCAGTTCTCGTCTGCGCGGACGGCGTCGACCGCTGCCTGAAAGCTATTTACGCGCGGAGAAATTTCAGTTTGAGATGATGACCGACGCCCTCAAGCAAGCTTTAGAAGTACACCTACCAGTCGAAATGCTGGACGGTCTCGATCAGATCAAAGCGCACCCAGTCCTACCGACCAGCCATGATCTGGGGAACAGTCCTTGGCAGAAGGAACTTAAATTTGGGGAATGGCTGGCTATAGCTCCAGGAGCTGCATACGACGCGAAGAAAGCTCCTTTGCAACTCCTGCGCGACATCACCGAGCTGCTCAGCGTCCATTGCAGACGCGATGAGGTCCTCAGCAAGAAAAGTTTGGGTTTGATTTTTGTCGGTAATGACAAAGACCGTGAAGTGGCTTTAGCTATTCTCGATCAGCTCGACTGGTCGGGCCCCGTGCTGAATCTCGCGGGAAAACTATCGCTGTGGGAAACGGCCTTAGCTCTCAAAGAAGCTCAGGTACTCCTCTGCAACGATTCGGGCCTGCTCCACATCTCAGAGGCAGTGGGAACGCCAGTGGTCGCTCTCTTTGGTCCAACGGTCGAGGCCTTTGGGTTTCCTCCCTGGCGCGAGGATAGTCGGGTTTTTTCCTCTACCCTGGGCTGTCGACCTTGTTCTAAACATGGTCAATCTGATTGTCGCTATGGTGACAAGCTCTGCTTCGGTCTCATCCAAACGCCGCAGCTGGTTGAGCACCTAAAAGATATCCTTAAACAGCCCGCTACAGTCGAAGGGACTTAGGCTGGTGAAACTCTTGATGAGACTCTATCAGTGGTTCTGGCAAGCGCTCCTACCTATTATCGCCGGCCTCGCCCGACTGAAACCCCAGCTCAAAGCACAGATAGAGGGCCGGTCTCATAGCTTAGCAAATTTTTCGCTGTGGAATCGAGACAGCTATCGTTCCGCGGTAATTTTTTTTGCGTCATCTGCTGGTGAATATGAGCAGGCAAAGCCGCTTGCTCAGCGCCTTCAGCGAGAGGGGCGATTTATCCTATTTGTATTCGGATCGGCATCCGGAGTCCGCTTTGCAGAAGCTCAGGGCGAGACCTTGCCCTATATAAAAGCTCCTTGGGATCAACCACGGGAGTGGCTGCGAATTTTCCGAGCGGTCAAACCAGATTTCACCATCATTATCCGCTATGAACTCTGGCCGGGTTTTCTTGCTATTGCGAAGCAATTTGGAAAAATCTATCTGGTCAATGCGGTTAAATCGCAGGGTCTCAATCGGAAAGCGCTGTCTCGCTGGATCTGGTGTCGCATGCTCAGATCCATTTCCGAAATTTTTGTCGTAGGCGACTCAGATCGTGCATTTTATACCGATAGGCTTGGCCAAGCTGGACACAAAGTCCATTCGATGGGTGATACAAAATACGACCGCGTCTTTGAGCGCATAGCGGAGCGGGCCTCTCAAAGCAGCTCGCTCAAATCGGAGCTAGATCCTTTTCTCAGAGATGCCCAAATACTGATCATCGGCAGTGCCTGGCTGCCTGATCTCAATGTCGTGCTCAGCGTTTGGAAAGAGCTACGGCTCTTGTGCCCGCCGCTTAAGCTGCTCGTCGTGCCTCACGACATCGGTCAAGCAAATGCGGGGAAAATGGAGGCGGCGCTGCAGGGAGCTGGCCTTCGTACGGCTAGAGCTAGTCGCAGTGGAATGGGGGCTGCGACGGCTGCAGACGACGCGCTCTTAGTCGACCGCTTGGGGCTCCTTCCTGAGCTCTATGGACTAGCCCATATCGCCTGGGTAGGCGGCGGTATGCATTTTCGAGTCCACAATGTACTCGAGCCCGCCTGCCGTGGTATCTATATCTGCTTCGGGCCTCGCTATCAAAGCAGCCAAGAGGCAGTATGGCTCGTCGAAAAAGCTTTGGCTCAGGTAATTCAGAACGGCGGCGAATTTTTGAGCGCCTTTGAAAAGCTGACATGGAATCATAAGCCCCCCCATCAAGCCTTATGGCAGGCTGTGGAAAAACAAAGGGGCACGAGCGAGCGGATACTTAGGGCCATTGCTAGGAGTGAGATTTTATGAAGGCATCCGTGGTCAAAAAGTTGATCATCAATAGTTCTGTATCCGAGACCCGGATAGCTCTCCTCGAAGGCGAGCGCCTTGCTGAGCTCTATGTCGAACGTCAGCATAAGCGAGGGATGGTTGGCAATATCTATAAGGCGAAGGTCAGCCGCGTTCTTCCAGGTATGCAGTCAGCCTTTGTGAATATAGGGGCCGATCGATCTGCATTCCTTTATGGAGGCGATGTTGTCGACTCTGAGTATCTGGCCAATATCAAAAATCAAGGGGGGCAGGATCCTCGCGAAAGCAACAACCGGACCCCTATTGAAAAACTGCTACGTGAAGGGCAGGAGATCATAGTTCAAGTGGCGAAGGAGCCCTTGGGCACAAAAGGACCGCGGGTCACGATGGTTGTCACCATACCCGGTCGCTATCTGGTTCTGATGCCAGAATTTAATAGCGTGGGCATATCGCGTCGCATCGAAGACGAAGCCACACGGCAGCGACTCTTAAACGAGGTCGACGCCTTGCGGCCTAAAGACCGTGGGATCATTATCCGCACCGCAGCTCTCGAGGCTCAGACCGAGCATCTGCGGAAAGATCTCGACTACCTTCTGAAAGTATGGGAAGTGGTCCAGGAAAAGCGACATAAATGCTCAGCTCCTGCTCTCCTCTATCAGGAGCCGGATTTGGTATTGAAGACCACCCGTGACCTCTATACCGAAGATGTCTCGGAAATCGTTGTCGATGAGCCACAGGTTTACGAGCAGCTTGAACATTTCATGCAAGACTCTATTCCTGGCGCCACAGAAAAGCTGAAGCTCTATCGCGGCAAAGATCTTATTTTTGATCATTACGGGCTTGAAATCGAAATCGCTACGGCTCTTGCGCGCAAGGTGTGGTTGCCTTCAGGAGGCTATCTCGTTATAGACCAGACGGAAGCCCTCACCTCCTTCGATGTAAATACCGGTAAGTTCGTCGGGACACTGAATGCTCAGGACACCATCCTCCGCACCAACCTGGAAGCCATCGATGAAATCGTTAACCAACTGCGGGTCAGGAACCTCGGGGGCATCATCGTCATCGATTTTATCGATATGGAGAGCTTCGCCGATCAGCAGAAGGTGAATGAAAAGCTTCTCGATTCGCTCAAAGCTGATAAATCCCGCACTAATGTTCTGGCCATTAATGAATTGGGACTGGTGCAGATGACGAGAAAGCGGACCAGAGAGTCGCTGGAACGAGTTTTGACCTCGGACTGTTCGCATTGCGATGGCTGGGGACGCACTCTGAGTCGCGAATCTTCCGTGT
>JBGSTX010000010.1:0-9887 GCA_041736305.1 Oligoflexus sp.
CCCTGCCAAACTTCCTCTTTCTGCAGAAAATCACCGCCCTTCTTTGCTGAAGTATTGCCTATCAATAGAGCGAACGGGGTGTCGCTCAGCTGGTGAGATCGTTGCGGGGAGTAGCTTCAGTTCTGTCGAGGTGACAGTCACTGTCTCAGCCATAGACAATCCGAGGCAGGTAATAATTAAGTAAGACTGTGAGTAAAAGCTCTAAATTTCAGAGAAAAAAATGCTCTATCAATCTTACTAAAGCACCGCATTGTTTGGCAAAAAAATTGCATTAATCTGTTCATATTCCGATTTCGTTTCTGCGCAAATTCAGGGGATGCTGCGCAACAACATAAAGCAAGTCGCACGTGCTAAGGCAAAAGGCGAATTGTAAAAGGGGTTTGAGGCCGATGAAATTTTCAAATGTACTTTTCTCTAGCTTACTAATCTTCAGTGCTGCATGCGGTGAGAAAAAATTGGAAGGCGAGGGAAAATCGGAAAACGCTACGGCCGACGTAAACGCCAAGGACATCCCTGCCACGGGCACTGTTCCAGCTATTGAAAAAACGCCGCTTCCGGCTGAGAAGGTTCCGACTATCAATGTCGCTGAAGTTATCTCCAAGCTAACGTGGACCCCTGTAACTCAGTATGAAAAACCAAATATTTATGGCGGCTTCGACGGCGTCAATACTTTTAGAACGGTACTTTTCGTATTTCCTATGCCTAACTTGGCAGAAGACCTTTTCGAACAGATAGTCCCTACACCTGAATTTAGAGCAGCCTTCATCGCACAGCGTGACAAAATCGCGATCGAAGCTGACCCTGCGTTTATGGACGTTAGTGAAGTAGCCGATCCAGAAAAAGACAATGTCTTTCGCGCTTTCATTCTTACTAGCAAGAAAGCTGGCACAACGACTCTAAAGGCTAAACTCAACGCTGCTGAAGCGCCGCTCGCAGTATTGCTTTCAGCTTACACACCTGAGCAGACAGCTGCAGGACGCGTCCGCTATACAGCAGCGGTCGAAGGTGCTACTCCTTCACCTTCTTGTGCTAGCTGCCACCGGGCAGAAGGTGGACGGAACCACTCACCTTTCTTCACGTCTCAGTATACCGATGCCGGAATTCTCTCATCTGTTGAAACTGGCACCAATTCGGATGACCAGTATAAGCTGAAAGTCACTCACCTCCAGACTTTTGCAACACCTGAAGCTAAAGCGGGCATCGTTCCCTATCTCCGTTCGCTGAATCCAGTTCAGAACGGTAACCTGGAAGTTCCACCTCCAGCTGCACCCGCCGTGACACCAGCGTCACTGCGCTAAACCAGAATAATCATCGAAAAGGGCTATTCCATCGCGGAATAGCCCTTTAATTTTTGGTACTAATGAGAAATGCAGCCGAGGTTTAATGGAGTCGATTCTGCGACACGTCTTTGACCCCATTGGAATGCCGCATAATTTGTAAGCGCACCTCGTGTTGGAGGGCAGCGGTAACCTTCACGAACTCCTCTTCAAGCATGGCTAAGATGAGCTGAGGATCATGGCTCACGAGCTCTCTGCGCTGAGTTCCCTCGAGAGCGCTGGCAAGATCAGCCATGTGCTCAGCACCTATGTTTCCGCAGCTACCTTTGAGCTTATGAGCTGCCAGGTGCATGGCTTTCTGCTCTTTGCTAGCGATGGCCACGCTGATGCTTTGGAGGAGATGCGGAATGTTGTCGAGGAAAAGTTTGACGAGTTCACCGAAAAAAGTGCCGTCGTCCAGCTCTTTGAGGGTGTTGAGCACATCCAGATTCAGGGTGTTTTCCTTAGCGGCCATAAGCTCTCACTCAAAAAAATCAGGAACGAAAAGAAGATCTATGTCTTTTGTACAAACTTTTCCGCAGCGAGGCAGCATAATTTTTATGCAAGCAGGCCTCTTTAGTCATCAGCCCTAGCTTGTTTTATCGATGAGCTTGAGTCCGATTACTGATCCGATAAGGCACAGAAGCAGCAAGACTCGTGGCCAAGATACCGGATCTTTAAAAAAAATCATCCCCACTACGACGGTGCCAAAGGCGCCCAGTCCAGTCCATACGGCATAGGCTGTTCCTAGAGGGATATGGCTCAACGAACGATTGAGGCAATAGAAACTGCAGACCGCTGTCACTAGAAAGCCCACTACAGGCCCCTTACGACTAAAACCGTCAGACAACTTCATGAAAGTTGTAAACAAGATCTCTAAAATTCCAGCGGTGAAGAGAAAGGCCCACGGACTCATTAAATACTTTTCCTCTGCACGAGATGTTGAGGTAAAAAATTCTAGCGCAACTAGACTACAAAAATCTAGCTGCGCATGCATGATCACGACAAAAGAATTTTTAGAGGGAGGCTTTGAGATCTTCGGGCTTAAGAATCTGATAGGTGAACTTGGTCTTCACAAACTTATCGAGCTTCTTGTCTCCATGCAGCACATGAGGGTAGATAAAGAAATTAATCGGCGTTCCCGGCATATCGCGGAGGAGCAGATCGCGACCTGTGGAGAACACGATGCGGTCGGCAGGCTGCGTTCCAAACAGCAGCTCCCGCCGTCCTGGATGTTTCTTGGCCTCCGATGCATCGACGGGGAGCCAGGCGAGCTTCGGCAGGTAGGCCTCGATCCAGCAGTGATAGCCTTTGATCTCACCCTGGGGCTTGTCTTCGGGGATAGGGAACCCTATATCGAATTTAGTGGGTATACCCTCAGCGCGCGACATGGAGGTATAAAGCGCGTGAAAGTCAGTGCAATTTCCATATTTTTCGGTGCATGCCCAGACTGTATCGCCGTTGCCCCAGCCCGAACCTACTTTCTTATATTCCATATTGTCGACGACATAATCGAAGATGGCCTTGGCCTTCAAAACAGGTGTCGTCGCCGAACGCGGTATCTCCCCTCGCAGCTTCTGCACGAGTTCACCTTCAATGGGAACCCTTTTATCGGCTTTTAGATAGAGCTCCATTCCCTCGCGTTCCTTAGGAGCGTATTCCTCTTTAGAGCTCGCTGCCCAGCCGCTCAGGTCTTTCTTTCTCCGTAGGATTTTGTAGGTGAAGCTGACTTGGGTGGCTTGCGCGCGGGGCTCGTTGAGGGTCAGCGCCCAATATTCATTTCCATAAATGCTTTCACGTTCTATGCGAGCAGATTCCAGCATTTTGGTATCGCTGGTCTTGATATCGCGCGAGAGCACTGACTGCTGCTCTGTGGAAGGCGCTAGAGGAACGTAAATCTGTAAAGGCAGATCTTCTTTTTTTAAAGGCGGGATTTCTACGTCGTAACGAAACTGTACCCATTGCTCGCTGGGAAGAGCTTGAGCAGCCTTATTTTCGGCCACTGCTTTCCCAGCACTGAAGCTGAGGCCAAGGCCTAGCCCCAAGAGCCAAGTTCTAAATTGATTTGTCACGGTTTTTGCTCCTTTTGCTTATCTTTAAGATGCAGGAGTATTGTTCCGGGCATCGTCTGAAGTCAAGGTAAGAGCGGCCTTCGGAGGCTGGCCATCATTAGCACGCTCAGAGCCTGGCGTGGTAAAATACGGCTGAGCTAACGTGATCGATGGGGATTTTAAAATGCCAACTTATGTTTACCGCTGCCGCAACTGCCAAACTTCTTTCGAAGTTCAAGCTCGGATGAACGATGCTCCGCCTGCGGGGCTGGCCCAATGTGAAGCCGCCGACGGTCAAAGCTGCCAGCTCGAAAAAGTTTTGAATCGGGTCTACGGCTACGTCGCAGGAGCGGCAAAGGCTCCTCCTCCAAGCGAGCCGAGCCGTCCTAAAGTAAGTGCTCCTGAACACATCTGCTCGAAGTACTGCGATTTGCACGCCAAGCCGAGCTGATGCACGAGGGGAGAGAAAGCGAAAGGGCGGCGCGCCCCTAAGCAGAGGTCTTAAGCGCAGTCTTTCTTGAGCCCAGAAGCTGGCTTTGCGTACCTCTGAGGCCAAAGACAGCTAGGACCCAGCCGCACAGCATGAGAGCAGCCGACACGAAGAGAGATCGAGGGCCCTGGAGAGTCTGGTAGAGAAAACCAAAACTCATGGGCCCTACGATCCGGGCTAATGCTCCGAGAGTTTGCGAAGTACCGAAGGCAAATCCCTGCATGTGATTTGGCGCGAGGCGACTTGTCAAAGATGAGAGGGATGGGTTGGCGAAAGCGGATCCTGCTGCCAGTACAGCTAGCAGGAGGTAGAGTCCGGGGATGCTGGGCGCCACTAAAGGCAGGCCTATCATCGAGACCGCGAGGAGCAGCTGGCCAATATTCAAAGTTTTCACTTCACCGAGCCGACCCAACAGCGGCCGGGCCAGACCCCCATTCAAGAGCACGAGCATGATCCCCAGGAACATGAACACCACATATTGCTGTCTCGATTCAGTGATAAAGAATGCATCGTTCAGCATCAGCGATAGGATAGCTTCAATTCCTATAAAACCGAACACCTGAAGAAACCCGAGCACGAGTACAATGCGGAAGCCCTTATCTTCCAGAAGAACCTGGAGATCAGCCCACCATCCCTGACTTTGCCGACTGCTGGGTGCAGGATCTCCGCTACGAATGTCGGCAATCAGCGCCTGCACATCGGCAGAGGCCCTACTGTGCTGGGTTTCTGGTAAGCGTCTCGCGACGAAGATAAAGTTGATGAGATTCAGGACGGCAGCCGCAAGCGAGATTCCGACTAAAGTCGATTCTGGATAGAGATAACTGACGAGAGCACCAATGGCAGGCCCTAGTGAAAAACCCAAGCCGAAGGCTATCCCGATCAGAGCCATGCTGCGTGCGCGTTCCTGCGGCCTTGTTATGTCGGAAATACAGGCTTGTGCGACAGAAATGTTGCCAGACGCCAAACCCGCTATGAATCGCACACCCATCAGAAGGGGCAGAGAACTGGCAAAGCAGGTCAGGGCCTGAGCGATCCCAGAGACTGCAACTGTAACGAGAAGTAAGCGGCGGCGCCCAAAGCGATCAGAGAGCCTGCCTAAGATCGCTACCGCGAGCAGCGTTCCGAGAGAATATATACTGGCCACCGACGTGGCCGTGACGTCAGAGGCTCCGAAGTCCCTGGCGATCAGGGGAATGATAGGTATGAACATCCCAAATCCAACGAGGTCCAAGAAGATAGTCAGGAAGACGGCAGTTAGTACACGACGTTGTGGCGCCTGTCCCTGCGTTGGGGCAGCCATGCAAGCCTCCTTTAAAACCAGTGAAGTTCTCCATCCTCAGCAAGCTCGATAGCAAGAGAGCAAATCCTGCCGCTAGCGCAGCGACTGAGGTACTTTGATGCGAACTGTTTAGCAAGGTTATACTGATAGCGGACCTCAGCAGAAGGAGAAAAAAATGGGCGCTTCCCTCGATATCATCTGTGTGCCGCACGCCGGAGGCTCTTCAGCCTTTTTTTCCTATTGGAAGAAGTTGCTGCCTCCCGAACAGCGACTGGTGGTCATCGACCTACCAGGACATGGCAGGCGTAGCAGCGAAGCTTTGGTGCAGGATGCGCGGGTGGCAGCGAAGGAAGTGCAGAACGAACTGGAAAAATCAGTTAGAGGCCCCTACGTTTTATTCGGACATAGCATGGGTGCCCACCTCGCTTATCGGGCTTTGGCGGCGATGAAGCCGGAGTCCCAAAGCCTCTGTCGTCGTCTCCTGGCTTCTGCAGCTAAGGGCCCGAATGTGCTCATCCAGGAAGGTGTCAGCCTCCATGCGCATCTGCCAGACGATGAATTCACCGCACACGTCGTGTCGCTAGGGGTTCTTCGCGCCGATATCCTGCGCAACCGGGAATTCATCCGCTACTTCCTCCCCCTTATTCGAGCTGATTTTAAGATCTGTGAGACTCTTCCTCATTACGAGCAAAGCCCTATCGTACCAGTCCCTATACTGGCCATCGGCGGCAGCGATGATTGGGTCATGATCTCTGATTTAATCGACTGGATAGGGCTTTCAAGCGAAGCCGAGGGCTTTCGCTTTCTACCTGGAGATCACTTCTACTTCATGGGGCAAGAAGCCGAAATTTTTAAAATGTTGAGCGGCGAAGACAGCTGAATGCCACGTTCCGCAAACAGCGAGGCTGGTGCATCATGTGGCTCTACTCCGCAGCAGGCTGCGTCTCAGCAGGTTTGAGATACTTGATGAGTTTCTCACGCCGGGAACCCCCTTCCTGTTCGTCCACTTTTGCCAGTATGTTGGATGCACCTTCGGGCACACCGCCACTCCCGGTAGCGGCTACTTCGGCAAGATTGCCGAGGATCACGTCGACATCTTCATCTGACATTGATTCGAGACGGGCCTGATCGATGGTGCCTGTGGTGTCCAGCTGAGTGAACTGATTGAGATACATGATCGCATAGGCAGTCTGGTAGAATTCAAGCTGAATGCCAGCGCTGGCAGCATAGCTAACTTCGCTGTTCTCTTTGTCCCGAAGTTCGGCAGGCATGTTCAAGAGCGTGGCTTTGGCTTCAGCCATTGCAGCGATCTGCTCTTTACTTGGATCTGCAGGCAGGAAGGTGCTCATGGCATCGAGCAGCGAGGTGCTTCCGCCATTGTTTATCGTCGACTTCACCGCTTCGATCAGCTCGAATCCGGCAAGACCGGCATAGGCCGTCGCGAGATAGGGAAAGATTTCGTAATTCTCTGGATCTGCTTCCAAGAGGCTCCGGTATTCTTCGATCGCCGCAGCAAAGTCCCGCGCTTCAAGGGAGCGTCGCGCCTTTTCTTCAGTAGTAAGTTCTACATAAGGGGTAGCCTGGCTTTTGGAGCTACATGAACTGACGGAATGAGAAAGCAGCAAGAAGGCGCTGAGTAGAACTAGAGTTCCCATTTCCTAGACTCCGATACTGGTGTAAAGAGTGATGAGGTTGCGTTGTTTCTGCCCTGGATAAGCACCAAGTTCGCGACCGTAGGCGGTGATTCCGAACTTGAAGATCAGGAGATCCAATCGCAGTCCCACGCTGGGAATTCCTTGATAGAGTCCGATGCCGATTCCAAAGCGCTGCCTGATCATCAAGCGAGCCCCCGCAAAGATCTTCTTGAATGTTCGCTCTGTTGGGTAAGCCCCGAGCACGTCGCGATAATCGAGGCTGAGGTGTAGGACCTCTACGGCGCCGTGGAAAGCGAGACCGAGACCTACGTTTACGTTTTGCGGCAAAGCTTCCTGATCGTTGCTGATTTGCGTGTCGCCCAGATCTTCAATCTTCAGACCGAGACTCAGATCGACGCTCGGATTTTGCCAGAGCAGGAGCCCTCCGACATCAATGCCCGTGCCCTTCCCGTATTTCAGTTCACTCAAGAAAGACTTTGGATTTTTGCCTATAGCTTCGAACTTTGCCTGGTTGGCGATCGGTATCATGATCTGCGGCTCACCGATCATCAGATACTTCGCTGTAGCTCCGAGCGACAGCCAGCGGAAGGGTCTCGACGCAAGGCTGCCTAAGACTCCAGCATAAGCTTCCACACCGAGTTCAATTCCTGGTAGACCCCCATCCCCAAAGCGACTACCTGCAGCATCTATTTCCAAGCGTTCGAAGACGGTGAGAGCAAAATTCTCATTAAGGACGCTGAGAGTCGCTGTTTGGCCTGCGTGCAAGGAACGTTCGAAGAATTGGTCGGTACTGTCTGTCTCAGGATCACCTTCTGCCGACTCTTCACCTTCACCTTCACCTTCGCTCTCGGTCGAAGAGTTTTCATTACTGAGCTTGCCTCCCGAATTGAGCAGTTCGCGATCGACGATAAAGCCTGCCTGGAACCCTAACCAGCGAATCTTCGCTGCGCCCAGGGGCAAGAGGGCCGGATTCGCAAAAACGATCCCTTCTTGGCTAGCTCTGGTCAGAGTAGTCCCTCCCGCCGCCAAATCGAAGGGTTCGACATAAACCAATTCGCTTGAGCGCTTGGCATAAAGCGGCGAACTAAAGGCCCAGAAGCATAGAATAGACAGCCATGTTTTGCGTTTCAACCTAAGCCTCACATTTTTACGCCCGACGTCTAGGCTACCTATCGGAAGATAGGGTCAAAGGCTCAAGAAAGTGGGCAAATTCGCCGAAGGATAGGACGAAGGCGCACAGGTATGAGATAATAGCCTCTGCATGAGTCCTATGGCTCAGTCCAAAGGAGCTTTCTGTGTTGCGTATTTTCCTAAAGAAAAAGATCTTCTCTGGTCAGAGCACTAACACCAATACAAGCGACATTAAAGAAGTGCGCTCTAAGCTACGCAATCGGCGCGTCTATGACCGGTTCGGCGTCAAAGACCAGCATATGACCGTCATGAGTGAACAGGATATCCTGGTCCTCCGCGATATTTCGGCAAAAGGCTTTGCCAGCGAAGTCTCAGAGAGAGCGTATGAGCGCTTCGAGATCGGTGATATCTACGCTTCGCGCATGAGGTTTCATGGTGATGTGCAAGATATCGAAGTCAAGGTTGCTTGGAAGAGTGCTCAGTTGGTCGGCTTCGAGCTGCATAATCCGGAGCCTGAAGTCCTCAGCTTCTTTCAATCGCTGCTCCGCCCGATCCAGCTGGCTCAATCACTGACTCAGGTCGATGCTGCCTTCATGCGCGATCAGCATGCAGGAATGCTCTGGTTTCATGGTGAGGGGATCGACCTTCATCTCTGGCAGAGCGAAGAAGATGGCCTTTCTGCCTGGCGCTTAGTCGCGGACGATAATGTAGTTGAGTGGTCCGTGGTGCACGGAATCAAAACTGGGTACATCGAAGCTATGAGCACCAGCAGCCTGGGCATACTCGAACCGGGTCAGGCGCATCGTGCTATCGACGATGAGCCCGATTCCCAGCGGCTTCGCTTTGCTGCCGATGTGATTGCCGCCCTGCCCTTTTCAGAACGCACGGAATTGGCAAAAACTCTCGATGAAAATCTAGCCAGCTGATAAGCTTCCCTTTTTTGGGAGGACTCACCGTGCGCCTATCGCGAAAAGTATTCTACTTTATCCCACTGACTCTCTTCGCTTGCGGTGAAGGCAGTACGACGGAAGAAACGGCGATTTTTGGGGAACTTAAGACTACCGTCGTCGGCAATTCGCAAACTTCGACTCTCAAGCTGAACCAGGCTACCTGCACCAATAGTAAAGATAGTGGACTGCTCACGGCCGTTTTCACGGGCGAGAGTCAGTCCCGTCTTGAACTGAGAATCAAGGGCTTCTCAAGTTCAAAGTCGGCTTATACCTGTGCTCAGTCGCCTGACAATCGGGATGGGGATATAGGAGAGCGCTTTGTTGAGTGCATGGTGGAATTCAGCGTACCAGATGTCCAGCAGGGTACAAACACCTATGCCATGTCTAGGGGTGCAGACACGATCAAGGACTTTACTTATAGCAAGTCCTGTTCAATCTCGACCCAGTTCAGCGCACCAAAACTGACGTTCACCGTAGTCTGTGCGGATATGATCCAAACCTATCTACAAGGTGCTGTCCGAAATCCGATCGACCCTGCCGTAACAGGATCGATCGTCTCTGGGACCACATTTTCCTGCAATATCTGATCAGAGTCTAAGGAATCTGCTTAGGCTTTATGCCTGCACTCTCAACGGGAGCTTGGTCTTGCTCAGGGCCACGTCCCCGGCCGCGACCACGGCTTCGATTGCGTTTGCCCCCGTTGCCGCCTCGTCCACCACCTTCACTCGCGCCTTCAGCGCCGAGCTCCGGCCCACGTCCTGGCTCGGCCGAAGCGGAACCCGAACCTCGTCTCCGCCGACGCGAACCGCCGTCACGCTCGCTGCGCCTGCCTCCTCCACCCGCTGCTTTTGCTGTGTGGCAAGTATTGCAGATCGAGAATTTGAAGTCTTTCGGCAGAGCCACTTGGCAGCTCGTACAACGTTTTCCAAGCATCCCGCGTAGCGAACGTTCGACAAAGGCATTGACGCTCTCGCGCCGCTCTTCGCACTCCTCGATGCGAGTGAAAACATCGGGG
>JBGSTX010000294.1:0-3353 GCA_041736305.1 Oligoflexus sp.
TGCAGGCCTTTTGCCCCGTCATGATTCGCTCCCGTCAAGAGTACCCCAATCAGATTCTCACGGTAAGCTTCAGCTGCCGTTTCAAACAGGACATCGATCGACGGTCGAGACCAGTTTACGGGAGAATCATTAGAGATCGAAAAACTCCCATCTAGCTCAAGTAAGAGGTGATAGCCCGCAGGTGCTATGTACATAATACCTGGACGTGGCCTCTCTTTTTCTTCGGCCTCTTTAATCTTGAACGAGTGGGTTTCGGGAAAAGCGGCTGCAAAATCGAGACTCGCACTAGCATGGATGTGCTGGCAGACGATGAGAGGCAAGGGGAATTCCGCAGGCAAATCAGAAATAATCTGGTTCAAGGCCGCCAAGCCGCCAGCTGAGGCACCCATTACGACAGCATTATAGCGATGCTTTCTCATCATACTCCTGCTAGCAGGCTGGATTCGCGCTGGATCTTACGGTAGATCCGCTCTTTCTCAACGACAGGCTCATACGCGCTGCCACCTGCAAGAAAGCCTACAGTTTCCTTGCTGCCGAGACCTAAAAACCCTTTATACACCAGGCTGTTGCTAAAGAGATCCAAAACGCGTGACTGCAGGTCTCGTTTGAAATAAATCAAAACGTTTCGACACAAAATCAGATGTATTTCCGAAAACACCGAATCCGTCACTAAATTATGCTCGAAGAATACTATGTTCTGGCGAAGCGATGGGTCTATCCGAGCTGCCCCATAGGCCACGTTGTAGTAGTCTGAAAAGGAGCCTTGTCCTTGCGCAGCCTGGTAATTCGCCGTGAAATTAGGAATACTCTCCAGAGGATAAATCCCGTCCTTAGCAGCTTTGATCGCCATATGATTGATATCGGTAGCATAGAGCACGGATTTCTGACTCAAGCCTTCTTCCCGTAGCATGATAGCCAGTGAATAGACCTCTTCTCCCGTACTACATCCTGCGTGCCATATCTTAAATGCCGGATAGGTTTTGAGCACGGGCAGAACGTGCTCGCGCAAAGCTTTATAAAAACTAGGGTCGCGAAACATCTCGCTGGTCCCGACGGTCAACTCCGGAAGAATGGAATTGAAAAAATTGGGTTCGTGCAAGAACTTATGCAAGAGCTGACCGACGTTAGGAATACTGAACTTGATCATCAGCTGCCTGATGCGCCTCTTGAAAGAGGCTTCAGAATAGGAGCGAAAATCATAGCCATGTCGCAGAAAGATAGCTTCGGTCAGCAGCTTCATTTCTATTTCTTCGACTTGCACCTCAGACCTCGTGCTTCCGAGGCAGCCACACCTTAATCAAGGAAAGGAGCCGCTCGAGGTTGACAGGTTTTGGGAGATAATCGTTGGCTCCAGACTGCAGACAGCGCTCGTGATCGCCTTTCATGGCTTTAGCAGTGAGCGCGATAATACCCAGACGCTTGAACTTAGGCTGCTTGCGAATCTGCTGCATGGCCTCATAGCCGTCCATGACGGGCATCATGATATCCATAAGAACCAATTCAATCTCGCTGTCTTGATCGAGGCGATCTAGAGCCTCCTGACCATTGCGTGCCACGATAACTTTAAGTCCATGGGTACTTAGCGCGTTGGCCATCGCGAATACGTTCCTCATATCGTCGTCAACGAGAAGAACCTTTCTATTGACCAACGGGTCATTCCCGCTGCGCAACTTCGCCAGTAGCGCCTGCCCATCGGGCGGTAGTTCAGTTTCTACGCGGTGCAAGAAAAGGCTTACTTCATCGAAGAGCCTCTCGGGAGAGCGCACACCTTTGATCACTATGCTGTCCGAGTATTGCCGTAGACGATCCACCTCTTCAGGGTTCAAGTCCTGGCCTGTGTAAACGATTACCGGGGGCCGGCAGATCTCATCGCTGGTATCCAGTTTTTCCAGCAGCTCAAAGCCATTCAAATCAGGCAGTCGCAGGTCGAGGATCATACAATCGACATTAACCGTTCGCAGAACTTCCAGCGCGCCTTCTGCCGAGCTAGCCCCGAGTAGTTCAATATCTTTTCCACCCAGTAGGTGGTTGATCGCTTCGCGCTGAATAAGATCGTCTTCAACGACAAGGACTCGTTTGACCTGCTTGGCTAGAACGTCGCCGAGGTTTTTGAAGACTTCTTCGATCTGGACCTTGCTAGCTGGTTTCAGTAGATAGCCGACCGCACCAAGGTTCATCGCGTTCTGGCTGTAGTCCATTCCCGATATCACGTGGATAGGAATATGCCGCGTTGAAGACTCGCTTTTCAGTCTCTCCAGGACACCGAAGCCGCTGAGATCAGGCAACCTAATGTCGAGGAGAATGGCACTTACACCGTTCTGGCTGACAAACTCGAGCGCAGCTTCGCCTGAAGTAAGCAGTTCGGCCTCAAACCCAGAATCGCGAGCGAGTTCCAGTAGACTCTTACCGAAGCCTTCATCATCTTCAACGATCAAGACTAAAGGTCGCTCACCTCGGAAGGGAGGCATGGGGCTCAGTAGACGATAGATATCTTTGCTCTCGTGAGCAGGCGGAGACTGGATAAGTTTTTCTGGGGCCTCTTCCCGCTTCACTTCTTGAAGAGAAGTCGGACTAAGTTCGGCCGTTTGCGAGGCGGGTACGTCAGCACTCTTGCTAGGGGGTACCCCCGTCTTCTTGAGCGACTGCTCAGGAATATTCAGAGGGAGCCTCAGGGTAAAGCGGCTGCCCTGTCCGGCTACACTTGATAGCTCGATATGCCCTCCTAGGAGAGCCGCCAGCTGCCTCGATATGGTGAGTCCCAAGCCGGTTCCGCCATAGGCTCGATTCGACGAATGATCGACCTGTTCGAAAGCCTCAAAGATTAGCTGCTGCTTTTCGAGAGGAACTCCGATACCGGTATCCATCACGTGAATGGCTATCGGCAGCCCCGTTTTGTGGGCTTCGATGTCTATCCGTACCGAACCCTTGCTAGTAAATTTGAAGGCGTTGGAAAGCAGGTTTTTGACTATCTGCTCCATACGCTGCCGATCGGAGTAAATTTGGGTCGGCACATCCGGAGCCAAAGTCACTTGGAAACTTAGCTTTTTGTCGGAAGCTAAGGGCTCAAACTCGCGAACGAGGCCCTGGAGAACCTCTTCGAGACTGATCAATTCGGGCTGGAGGACTAGCTTGCCAGCCTCAACCTTTGAGAGATCGAGGATATCGTTGATAAGAGCCAGCAAATCATTGCCAGACTTGTAGATCGTACGCGCAAATTCCACCTGCTTCGCGACCAGGTTTTTATCTTTGTTTTCGGCCAGCAGAGTGGCTAGGATCAGCATACTATTTAGGGGTGTCCGCAGCTCGTGAGACATGTTAGCCAGGAACTCGGACTTGTAGCGACTGGCATTCTC
>JBGSTX010000313.1:0-6336 GCA_041736305.1 Oligoflexus sp.
GAAGCGAAGGATCTCGTGGAATCAGGTACTTATCAGCGAGATCCTTCGTCGTTTCACTCCTCAGGATAGTCTCAGGCGCTTTAGGCGCCAGAGACAAGTTAATGGATCGCTTGTTTAGCTTAAATCTTTGATCGTCTAAAATAGGGCACAAAAAGGGCCGCAAAGGCGAGTAGTAAGAGCGTACTCGCGAGCGAAAGGGTGGATGCTGAGGCGATGACGGGTGTCAGAGTATAGCGCAGGCTGGGCCAGATAATCGTCGGTAGAGTTTCAAGCTCGGGAGCTGCTAAAAACTGGGCAATGATGAATTCGTTGAGAGAGATAACGGCAGCGATCAAAGCCGATACGACGAGCCATGGTAAGAGCAAGGGAAGTGTGATCCGTGCATAGACTTGCCATCCGCTCGCGCCCAGGCTTCTTGCCGCCTGGGCAAGAGCTTTCGGCTGATGATTCAAACCATCCCTGAGAATTAAAAAAGCCACCGGAAAAATCATCAGGCTATGGGCGAGACTGATACTCAGGCTGTGTCCCCATAGCCCGATCTGGTGGAGCCAAGGGAGTAGGCCCATTGCCAGGACCACGGGCGGAACCAAGAACGGTAGCATAATAAGGCCTCTCGCCAGACGTGAGAGTCCGTATTCCGCTTCATAGATGGCCAATGTGAGAGCTATAAACAGCGAGAAGCTCACGCTCAAGACAGCAATTTTAGCACTCATGATAATGGCGGCGACCCAGCGAGGGTCGGAAAAAAACTGACGATACCACTGCAGCGACCAGTCGCGGAGGGGCGGCTCCATGAAGTCGGAAGCCGAGAAACTTAGCCAAACCGAGTAGCTAACAGGCCAAAGCATAAGTCCCAGAATCAGGATGGCGAGGGTTTTGATTAGTGGGATAGCCATGTCTTGACCTTTTTCGAAATGAGAGCCAAGAAAAGGCTGACGCTGATAAACACGCAGAAGAGCAAGACTGCGACGGCAGCCCCCCGTGGATAGTTGATATTCTCAAAAACCTGTCGCTGGATCTCGATGGACAAGGTCCACTGATCCGGACTACCCAGAAAGAGCGGCGAAACGTAAGCTCCAATGCCCCAAACTAAAGCGATAAAAAGGCTCGTTTGAATCGCATCGAAAGACATGGGAATCCGCACTTTGAGGTAAGTTTGCCAAGGGCTAAGGCCAAGGCTTCGTGCGGAGAGAATAATGTTGGGATCGATCTTCATCAGCTGCGAGCTCAGTATCAAGCTAACGTAAGGGATGATGAGATAAGTCTTGCCGACAAGAGCTGCAAAAAAACCGTTGAGCATATCCAGGGGCTCTTCTCTGAGGTGGGTCAACACTAGTAAATTGTTGATGGGACCTACATTGCTCAGGATCCACTTCAGGCCATAGATAATGACGAGAAGATTGGCAAACTTCGTCAGGACCACTACAAAAATTCCGAGCTGTCGGCGTTTGCCAGCAAATTCACAAAGGCCAATGCTGAGTATAAGCCCGATGACGAGGCTGATGAAGGCAACTGCGAACCCATAAGCAAGATTGAAGGCAAGCATCTGGAGCATGGTCTTGTCGGTAAATGCATAATGAAGGGCCTCGAGAGTCCAGGTTCCTGGCCTATAATATCCGCCTTCGCTGCCAATACCAAAGCCGCTGGTACCACCACCTTGGTAAAGACTCACACGAAAGACGAGCAGGAGGGGGGCTATAAATAGACCGACCCATAGACTCACAGCAGGCAAGAGCAATAGGCCCTTTTTTATGGCTTCTTTCATTGGAAAAAGAGCCAAGATTGAGCGTCAAAGAAAAGGCTGACTTTGGGTCCTTCCGGACGTTGCGAGCATTTTACTTTGATCCTTTTGCCATCGATCACGGCTATGACTTCATAGCTATTGCCGAGAAAGGTAATGTGTTCGACATCAGCCAGGAGGCCGTCCGTGCCTTCTGCTCCCAGAGTGATCGCTTCAGGACGAATCGCTGCCACAGAAGGGAGGAGTGCCTCCTTGTAAGGTAGCGCATAAGGAATCTCCAGCCAATGAAGGCTGTCACCTTTTGGTCGGACTTCAAAGCTATTGATGTCACCAAGAAACTCACTGACAAAACGGGTCTTGGGCTTATGGTAACATGTCTCGGGCACGTCCCTTTGCTCGATAACTCCTTCTCTCATCACAGCAACAGAGTCTCCCATCGACAGAGCTTCTTCCTGATCGTGGGTGACCAAAATCGTTGTCATCTTTTGCTCGCGGCAAAGACGTAGGATTTCACTGCGCATGGTTTCTCGAAGGCGTCGATCGAGATTGGCCAGAGGTTCGTCCAAGAAGAGGACCTTGGGTTCGAGGATCAAAGCCCGACCAAGCGCGACCCGCTGCTGCTGGCCCCCTGATAACTCGCTCGGTTTCTTCTCGGCAAAGTGCGGATCCAGGCCGATTCGTTCCAGCATGGCCAAGGATTTTTGCCGATGCTCCTGGCGGTCGCCACCGCGGATTCTGAGCCCAAAGGCAAGGTTGTCTATCACCGTCAAGTGAGGAAACAAGGCATAGTTTTGGAAAACGAGACCCATTTGTCTCTTTTCAGGCGGCAGAAAAGTGATGTCTTGACCAGCAAGTTGAATCTTTCCCGATGTAGGCCGCAAGAAGCCGGCGAGGAGCTGCAAGAGGGTTGATTTACCGCAGCCTGAAGGTCCAACCAAGGACAGCATCTCGCCTTTGGCAACAGCCAGGCTGAGCTCGCTCAGCTGAAATCCCCGAGCTTTATAGCGAAAGCTCAGGCGATCGATTTGAACAAAAGGCTGCATTTAGGATCTCAATATCTGTTTATCCCAGGTGGACGCGATATGCTCCCAATTTTTCATATAAGCGTCATAAGGATAATACTGGACTGCTGCCAGGGCTTTTTCATCGCCGGGATAAAATTGCGCCCAAACTTTATCCTCAGCTGCGAGACGCTTAGCTGAAGTGACGTTCGCCGAACATGAACCATATCGAGCGATTCGGTACTGCATTTCTTCGGAGCAGATAAAGTTCATGGCTGTCTCGGCTAACGCTTTCTCCTTCGTACCGCTTGCCACGACCCACATCAGCTGCACATAGGCCTTGTCATGTTCTGGTACGAGAGCTTCGATGCCCTTGCCGGTTTTCACAGCGGCGACGACATCCACCGAGTGCATATTACCAAGCGCGCAATTTTTTTGCGCAAGATTCACGACCATATCCGTTGAAGTCGGCCACCAGTATTTCACATCCTTCTTGTGCTCTTTGGCGAAGTTCAGGATTTCTTCGATACTCTTGTTCATCAGCTCATGAGCCGTGCCCGGCTTGCCATCCTTAGCAGCTTTTATGGCGGCAAAGGTGTAGAGAGACATATAAAAGGAATTGTACAAGCCAATCTTCCCGACATTGGCTGGATTCAGGAGATCACCCCAGTTTTTCGGCGCTTCCTTGACCATATTCTTGTTGTAAGCAAGAGTCATGGCCGAGTCGGGGAAGGTGACACCATAGCTATCTTTAACGACCCAATGATCGGTCGTCGATGCTGCCAGCGTTTTCCAATTGGGAACCTGGGCGAGGTCGATTTTTTGGAAAAGTCCCTCACGAATCCCCGGATAACCCTGGGTCGCATCGGTCAGGACGAGGTCAAAAGCGGGATTGTTTTTCGGTGAAGCCTTCAGCTTTGGAATCGAGTCCCACCAGCCAGGAATAATCACCACTTTGGCTCCTGAAAACTCCTCAAACGCTGGCGCGAAGGTTTCACGGAAGGCCTTCTCCCAAGTCCCAGAGTAGACGAACATCTTAAGGGTCTTGCCAGCAAATGCTTTCTTGCTCTGGCTGAAAGCATCGCCCATAAAACCGAGATTGCCAAAAGCGCCGATGGCCGCAAGACTTGATAGATGCTTGAGAAGATCGCGTCTTGAAGAAATATGCTTGCTCATGCTGATTGACTCCTTTGATGAGGGGGACAACATAGAGTGTTTGTCAGTAGTAATTGATCCCGACACCAAGCAGGAGAGAGTCGATCTTCTGATGACTTTTCGCCAGTGTGACTTTGCTTGTGGCCACCGCAGCCTGCTTATTGTCTTGGTGCGCGTAGGTGGCATGCAACCACCATTTTTCGGATTCAGGATAATACTCGGTCCCGACTGAGTATCGCAAAAAGCTGGCCCTATTCTGATTGTCGATTTTGCTCTGGTCATAGGTGATCTTTGCAAACGGCTGCCACTGGGGATTGAGGCTGTATTGGCTATTGAAAACAAGGCCGAGCCAGTCTTCGTCAAACCGAGTTGACTGACCGTTCGCCTGGGCATCAAAGAAATTGTATTCCGGAATCGCCAGCTGTCCTGCCGTAAGATCAAATCGAATCGGCTTCAAGTCGACGCGAGTGCCCAGTGCGTACTGAGCAACGGTGGCTTTCTCATCTCGGATCCCGCTATTTTCGCTGCGTACGCGGGGAAACCAAACGGCGGATGCAATAGGCTGGATCATGGCGCTCAAAAGGCTGCCGTACCAATAAACACCTTGAATCATATCCTCCGACTGAGGCTTGGCATTGGGGTCTGTTTCAGGCTGCGAGTTCGCTGCTTGAAGACCTACGACCTGCCCAGCGAACTTGAACTCTACGGCAGCTCCCGTTTCATAATAGGACGGCACCTTAAGAAAAGTCTCGCCATAGTGATAGATCTTGGACGTATCGTAATTGAACTCCCAGCCGGAGGTGACGATAAACTGCTTGCCAACGCGGATCCCGAGCGAGTCATTGAATTCATGATAGAGATAAAGGTAATTGAAGGCGTCGCTGATTTGGTCACGACCTCCGCCTTCGAACGACTTCGAAGCATCGATGCGGACGCGATAGGAGGTTTTCGGTCCAAGCTCGCCGAGGAGGTTGATTCGTGGATTGGGTGCCACGAATTCCTGAGTTTTCGTTGTCTTGAGTCCTTCGGCCGAATCGCTTGTGGAGATAAAGTCCATGCGGATATCGAGTCCCAGGCGGGCCGTCGGCTGAAAGCCTTCACCAAAAGCCAGAGGACTCAAAAGAGCAGATGCGCAGAAGAGGAAACGTTTCATCGTGCGTGAACCTTTTCAATTTTTCTTAGGAACAATGGCAACTGGCCTTACCCAACCGGCGCTGCCGCCCCGAACTTTAATAGGCATAGCGATGAACAAAAAATCCTTATCGCAGGGAATCTTGCCGAGATTGACCAGCTTCTCGAGATGCATATGCTCTCGCTGTCGACCCGCAAAGTGGGCCGGAAAGAATTGTGGCTGTTCATCGTTCAAAATTTTTTGCATGGAGCCATAGGACACGTCCATCGCATAGGCGTCAATCGCGATGAGTTTGACGCCGCAATCAAGCATATAGTTGAGACCCTCGACGGAAAGTCCAGCCTGCTTTTGCCAATACTGTTTCTCGTCATCAATATACTGATCTGCACCAGTCCATAGGAGTGGGATCATTCCCGGTTTCAACTCGGTTTTTAGACGAGAAAGTTCTTCTTTAATATGAAAAACCTCGATATCGGTTCCTTGCAAGGAGCGAAAATCGAGTCGGACTCCTGGTCCCATACACCACTCAAGTGGAACCTGATCAATAGTCTTGGCTGGCTGTCCCGCAACTTCAGGGCCGAAGTGGTAGGGAGCGTCGATGTGATTTCCGGTATGATCACTCAAAGTCATATGGGTCCACGACAGACCAAGAGATTCAGGAAAATCTTCGGCTTCCACTTTACCTTCGCCTTCTGATTTGAACTGGCGCAGGTTGAGGAAATGGCTCATCGCTTTAGCGCCCTGCTGATGATTGATGAAGGTCGCCGAGTAACCCCAGGGCTGGTAAGCTGCTTGGTCCAGGTAACATCCCAAATCGATCACATCATAGCCCTGAAGCATAAACTGAAAAGCGTCCATCTTATTGCCCTCATCTGAGTCGCGGAAATTGACATGGGATTCAACAAACGGTTTTTTGGCTGTCTTTCTGCGAGTTGAATGCGATCAGCACAAATTTACTTGTGCACACTATATTGTTTCGGAGCCTGATTCAACCCTCTTGTCATCCCCAGCGCGCCGCGCGTCGGGGACCTTTATTCTTGAAATGGGCTATCGAGAGTAAGGATGCCCGACGCGGCCGAAGGCCGCTGGGCATGACCCTTGTTTCGTGTGTGCCGTTGCTTTATTTAAATAAAATTAAGCCGATAGGCCATCAAATAAGGTCCATTTGTCGAGGAATGACTTAGCTCCATGAGAACAGTTTTCATCATAGGATGGATCACTCTTTACGCCTGTTTTACAGAACGGACCGTGGCGGAAACGCTTTTACCTCCCATCAGGCTGGAAGAAGTTCAAAAAAATACTGGGCT
>JBGSTX010000316.1:0-12239 GCA_041736305.1 Oligoflexus sp.
ATGGAAGACGCCCTCCTATCTCGGTTGGACTCAGCATAGGGACGGCAGTCTTTCGCTGGGCTTTCATACTCTTTCCGGACGCATTGTCGACAGCGATAAGCGCCCACTCAAGTCGGCCCTGCGCGAGCTGATAGAGCAATACCGTCTCGATCTGCAGATAACACCAGAGCAGGATCTGATACTATACGGAGTCCCACCCAGCGAGCAGCGCAAGATCGAAGCTTTCCTCGATGCGCGCGGCCTCAGTCCAGCAAGTCCACAAAAGCTCTACGATCGAGCGCTCACCTGCGTGGCGCTGCCGACGTGTAGCAAAGCTTTGGCCGAAGCTGAACGGGCGGGCCCCGAAATTTTTGGCTGGCTGCAGGAAAGCCTCGATCGTCACGCGCTCAATGAGAGGGCACCTATCGTTCGCATCACGGGTTGCCCCAACGGTTGCGCGCGCCCTTATACCGCAGAAATCGGCCTGGTCGGCCAAATGCCTGGTCAGTATGCGGTCTATCTCGGGGGGGATGTCGAAGGTTTGCGTCTTGCTAAAAAGATTAAAGACAAGGTTAAAATCGCTGAGCTGCCTGCCCTCTTCGATCGTCTGAGTGCCATCTGGTCTGAGCACAGCTCCAGTGAAGAACGGCTCGGCGATTTCACCTGGCGCTACGGGCACGACGCTTTAGGAGCTGCCCTATGACAGCTTTCGCGCAGCGCACGGCCGCTGATCTAAATGAAGCCTACGGAGATCTGCCTCCCGGCGAACTTCTGAAACTGCTCTTCACTTGGTACCCAGCGAGTCAAACGAGTTTTGCCAACAGCTTTGGTCTTGAAGACATCGTCATCCAGCATCTGCTGCTCAGTTTTCCTGAGCAAGCTGAGAGTTTTGTGCTCGACACGGGTCGACTGCCCGAAGAAACTTACGAACTCATCGAGCGTTGGCGCCTCCGCTTCGGGCTGAGACCGCGGATCTTCAGCCCGCGAGCTGATCTGCTCGATGAATTCCTAAGTGAAAATGGTCCAAACGCCTTCTATCAATCGCAGATCTTGCGCAAAAGCTGTTGCGGCATTCGCAAGCTCGAGCCCCTCACCCGCGCTCTAGCTGGAAAAACCGCTTGGATCAGTGGGCTGCGCCGCGAGCAGTCGAGCGCCCGCGCTTCGCTCGAAGTCTTCGCCTATGACGAAGACCAGCGTCTCAAACTCAGCCCGCTCGCCAATTGGAATTTGGACCAAGTATGGACCTACGTGAGGGAGCACAATCTCCCTTACAATCGCCTCCACGATCAGGGCTATCCGAGCATCGGTTGCGCGCCCTGTACGCGCGCCGTCAGCGCAGGCGAAGATCTGCGCTCCGGTCGCTGGTGGTGGGAGACAGATTTGCAACGTGAGTGCGGACTTCACACCCCGCGCAGTGAAAGGACTGAGCATGCCACGCCACAGCGCTAATGACTCTTATCTTGATCAGCTCGAAGCTGAAAGCATCGATATCTTACGCGAAGTCGCAGCGAGCTATCAGCGGCCGGCCTTACTCTATTCCGTGGGCAAGGATTCGTCCGTGCTCTTGCATTTAGCGCAGAAAGCCTTTGTTCCAGGGAAACTCCCTTTCCCACTCGTCCACATCGACACGGGCTACAAATTCGGCGAGATGTACAGCTTCCGCGATCATACTGTGAAAGAACTGGGTCTCGAACTCATCGTCCATCGGAATGAGGATGCGATAGCCCAAGGAACCCATCCGCAGAAACGCGGTACCAGCGCTTGCTGCGCTCTGCTTAAAACTGAGGCGCTGCTCGACGTTCTTCGTCGCTATGAAATCGATGCGGCCATCGGTGGAGCCCGGCGGGATGAAGAACGCTCGCGGGCCAAAGAGAGGATATTCTCCTTCCGCGATCGACATGGTCAGTGGGATCCCAAGAATCAGCGGCCCGAGCTCTGGCAGCTCTATAATACGCGAGTGCATCCAGGAGAAAATATGCGGGTTTTCCCGCTTAGTAACTGGACTGAGAGCGATATCTGGCATTATATCCGCCGAGAAGAAATCCCCATCGTTCCTTTGTATTTTGCCGAAGAACGTTGGGTTATCGATAAGGGTAGCCTCTTGATTCCAAGCGATGCGCAAGATCCTCGCGCCACGCGGGTCCTGAGCCGATTCCGTACCCTTGGCTGCAGTCCTTGTACAGGAGCGATCCGTTCGCAGGCACAAAATCTCGATGAGATCATCGAAGAACTCTTTGCAGTCAGGGTTTCCGAGCGAGCGACTCGGGTGATCGATCATGATCAAGATGCTTCTATGGAACTCAAGAAACGGGAGGGTTACTTCTGATGCTCTACAATCGCGAACCCAAGGCTGTTCTACGCATCACAACGGCTGGCAGCGTCGACGACGGCAAATCTACTTTGATTGGACGGCTGCTCTACGAATCTTCGGCTATTTATGAAGACCAGCTGGCGTCCTTGCAAGAGAAGAAATCCCGCTCAGGAACTAGAGATGGCAGTAGCACGATCGACCTTGCGCTCGTGACCGATGGCCTCAAGTCGGAGCGCGAGCAGGGCATTACGATCGATGTTGCGTACAAGTATTTTGCTAGCAGCGAGCGGAAGTTCATTCTCGCCGATGCACCAGGACATGTTCAATATACCCGAAATATGGTGACCGCCGCCTCGCGGGCCGATGTAGCGATAATTCTCGTCGATGCGGCGCAGGGAGTTCTCGAGCAGACCCGCCGTCATGCTTATCTCTTGCATCTGCTCGGCGTGCCCCAAATAGTTTTAGCCATCAATAAGATCGACTCCATAGGCTACGACGAGGTGCGTATAGCAGCGATCGAAGCTGACTTTCTCAGCCTCAGCTGGCAGCGGGATTCACGCGCTGCCCTTTCGGTTATTCCCATGAGTGCACTGCTCGGTTGTAACGTCCTAAAACGAAGCCCAAATACTCCATGGTATCGAGGGCCGAGCCTTCTCGAGCTGCTCAACACTCTCAATCCGCGTCGGCTTAGCAGCTCGGCCTTCCAGCTGCCCCTACAGTATGTAGGGCGCGACGCACATGGTCGGCGCTTTGCGGCGGGAACTCTGCAAAAAGGGACGATTCATCGAGGCGATCGCGTGCGGCTGCTGCCCTCACAACGCGAGAGTGAAATCGCCGCACTATGGGTGCATGGGGTGGCGACCGATCGCGCGGATGCTGCTAGCGCGGTGGCCATTGAACTGAGTGACGAACTCGATCTCGAACGAGGCAACATTCTCGTGCCTAGGGAGTTAAAGCTGCAGCCGACCCGGCGCTTCAGCGCTCAGCTTGTGTGGTTCGACAATGAGCCTTGGCGAGCGCAGGAGCGGTATATTCTGAAGATGGGGACCCAAAGCAGTCGCGCCCAAATCGTTGAGATTGAATACCGTTACGATTTAGAGAAGCTGGAGGAATTGCCAGCTTCCGTGCTGCAGATGAACGATATCGCCAAAGTCCAAGTGCAGAGCGCCCGCCCTCTATTCGCAGAGTCTTATGCCGAAGATCGCGAGGCGGGCGCTTTTATTCTCATCGACCCCCAAACAAACCGTACCGTAGCGGCTGGGATGACCGAAGATCGGCTCGACGCTGCGGCAAGTCTTGCAGACTCACCTCTGAGTCGCCTCCAGCTGGTCGATTCACTGGACCGCTCCAAAGCCCTCTTATCCGGCCAACTGCTGCAGATTCCTCAGAGCTTTCTGGAGATCAACACCGATACCGCACAGCTACATGCTTTAGGACTACTCTTGGAACTAGGCTGGTCCCTGCAAGTGGAGCATAGTCAGGAAGCCCGGAAACTCCAGCAGGGCCTGGCGGGCCTTGGCTATGGCTCCTTCGATCAAGGCTCCGGCATCTAAACCATGCCTATAAAGATCTGATCTCTTGAATTGATAGAATCATTTTCTTAGGGTTAATATGAGAGCTTTGCGTCTTGAGGGGAGAAATCATGAGCGGGACTCTGGAAACCTTTCTCCAGCAGCGTACTCTCGAACACGAGTTGCTCTGCAGCTATCACGAAACTATTCAGGCTCTCATCCGTTTGAGCAGCAGTGGACTCCTCTTTGAGCGGGAGCCCCAGGCTTTTTTTAAAGTACAGATCGAACCTTTGCTCGAAAAACTGCTCGGCTGTCTCAGACGCACCTACACTGAAAACCATGCGGGTCTTAGGCGAGTTTCGGTGCAGGACCTCAGCCAGGACCTGCAGAAGATCGCCCCGCTGCTGCGCAGTGACATCGAAGCTGCGCTCAAGAATGATCCGGCTACCGAAGACCCACTCGAAATCCTCTTTTGCTATCCAGGCTTCAAAGCGATTACAGCCTATCGGATCGCGCACGTCTTCTACCTCCGCTCGCTGCCGCTCATTCCGCGCATGATTGCTGAATTAGCCCACGAGCAGACGGGAATCGATATCCACCCCGGAGCTGAGATCGGTTCGCACTTTTTTATCGATCACGGCACGGGAGTGGTGATCGGTGAGACGGCCATCATAGGTCAGGCGGTGACGCTCTATCAGGGAGTCACTTTGGGTGCAAAGAGCTTTGCACGAGACGCTGAGGGGACGGTGATCAAGGGCCAGCCGCGACATCCGATTCTAGAAGACCGGGTCACGGTCTATGCGGGCGCGACAATTCTCGGTCGCATAACGATTGGAGCTGCGAGTATGATAGGCGGCAACGTGTGGCTGACCGAGAGCGTTCCTCCCAAGAGTCGCATCACGCAGCAGCATTACCTAGCCCATTTTTTCCGTGATGGAGATGGAATTTAAAGATATCAGGAGCAAACATGCAAAGACGTCAGCGCCCTAAAATTGCTAAAAACATTCTGGAAACCATCGGCAATACGCCCTTGGTCCGCCTCAACAAACTCACGAAGGGTCTCAGCGCCGACATCCTACTCAAGCTGGAGTTCTTCAATCCCCTTTCCAGCGTCAAAGATCGCATAGGCGCCGCTATGATAGAGGCTGCTGAAGAAAGCGGAGCACTCAAAGCCGGTATGACGATCGTCGAACCGACCAGCGGTAATACCGGAATCGCACTAGCTTTCGTTGCCGCGCAGAAAGACTATCGCCTTATTCTGACAATGCCCGAGACAATGAGCCTTGAACGACGGAAAATGCTCAAGGCCCTAGGCGCAGAGCTGGTTCTTACGCCTGGCGATAAGGGAATGAAAGGAGCCATTGCTAAGGCCGAGGAGCTCGTGGGCAGCAATCCTAATTACTTCATGCCGCAGCAGTTTAAAAACCAGGCGAACGTTCTGGCCCACAAGTCTTCAACGGCTCTCGAAATCTGGGATGACACGGATGGCGAAGTCGATATCCTGATTTCTGGGGTTGGTACCGGTGGCACCATTACCGGCGTTTCAAGCGTTCTCAAGGAACTGAAGCCCGGCTTTAGAGCGATAGCGGTCGAGCCTCGCGATTCTCCCGTCCTTTCCGGTGGTCAAGCTGGACCGCACAAAATCCAAGGTATCGGTGCAGGCTTCGTACCCGACATTCTCGACAAGAGGCTGGTCGACGAGATAGTTCCCGTGAGCAATGAAGAGGCAGGGATATGGGCCCGTCGCGCGGCGAAAGAAGAAGGTATACTGTGCGGAATTTCCTCAGGCGCAGCTATCGCTGCTGCTGTGCAGGTAGGAGCCCGGCCCGAAAACAAGGGTAAAACCATAGTCGTGATCATACCCAGTACCGGTGAGCGCTATCTTTCCACTTGGCTCTTTGATGATGCTTGAGCGACGAGCCGAAGACGACGCAAGCGTGGGGCTTTTTTGAGTCGTGAAGAGAAATAACTTGTCAAAGAACAAGGCCCTGCCTATTGTGAGCAGGTGAAGGATTTGTGGCCGATTGCAGCTTTAATCTGCTAAAGAGCCCGTCCTGTCTTGCAAGCCGCTACGCAGCTTTTGGAGACAGGATGTGTACTTGAAAAAAGCCACGCTCCCGCGTGGTTTTTTTTTGCGCAAATCCCGAGTAAATCGCTGATATTCGAGCGTCTTTTGAGGCGCGTCGCGATCCCTTGTTTTTTTCCTCGAAAGTACCTTACGGAGGATTTGCTCATGTCTCAGGAAGCAAGCTTGTCAACGCTAGTCGTTCACGCCGGCGAAGCGCGTGAAAAAAGTGACTTTGCCATCGTCGACCCCATTCACTGCGCGTCGACTTTCACCTTTGCCGACACGGCCGCAATCATCTCAATGCTCGAAAACGAAGGACTTGCCGAACGCGACGAGTACGCACGCTACAGTAGTCCTAATATCAGGACGGTCGAGAAGAAGCTGGCTCAGCTCGAGGGGACCGCTGACGCCCTCCTCTGCACAACCGGAATGTCCGCTCTCACGCTACTCTTTTGGAGTCATCTGCGGCCGGGCGATCACTTGCTTTACTTTGATCGCTGCTATCATCGCACTAGACAGTTCTGCAGCGATTATCTCGAACAATTCGGGGTCCGCTGCGAAGCCATCCCGACCGGCGATTTTGCGGCCTTGGAAGCAGCCACCAACGCCAAGACCAAGTTGATTTTCACCGAACTGCCGACCAACCCCCACCTGGACGTCATCGATCTCGAGCGCCTCTGCAGCTTCGCTCGCGCCAAGGGCATAAAAACCTGTATCGACACGACCCTGGCGAGTCCCATCAACGTGCGGCCGGCTGAGTGGGGAGCCGACTTTATCCTGCATTCGGCGACCAAATATCTGGGTGGACATAATGATCTTCTCGCCGGCGTCCTTGCCGCTTCCGTCGAGGATTTGGCCCCAGTCCGCAAACTACAGGGTATCAGTGGTGCAATAGCGGCTCCTCATACGGCTTATCTCTTGCAAAGAGGGCTCAAGACTCTCGCTCTCCGCATCGCTCAGCAGAACCGCTCGGGCCAACGCGTGGCTGAATTTTTGGCCCAACACCCCCGAGTGGAAAAAGTCTACTATCCCGGGCTGGAAACGCATCCGAGCTATGCGCTGGCCCGCCGCTTTCTTAGTGGCTTTGGCGGTCTCATCAGCTTTGAACTCAAGACTGATAGGAAGGGTGCGAGTCGCTTCGTCGATGCGGTGCGGATCCCTCGCATAGGTCCAAGTCTAGGCGGGGTTGAATCCCTTATCGAACAACCGGCGATCATGAGTTTTTACCGAGCTTCCGAGGCCGAGCGGCGGCGCTGGGACATCAGCGATTCCTTAGTTCGTCTCGCGTTGGGAATCGAAGACAGTGAGGATCTCATTGCGGATCTTGAGCAAGCTTTAGCCACCATTTAAGAGGAGTAGTCCATGCATCTTTCCACTCGGTCCATTCACAGTGGCAACAGCAAAGATCCGCTGACAGGCGCCGTCATCCCCCCGCTCTATCTTTCGTCGACATTTGCACCGGATGGGGATTTTTCTCAGGCACGCTTCGATTATTCCCGCAGCGGGAACCCGACTAGGGCCTGTCTGGAGACGACTCTTGCGGCGCTCGAAGAAGGTTGCGGTGCCTTGGCTTTTTCCTCGGGCATGGCGGCTATCCACTGCGCTCTGCAGCTGCTCAAGACGGGCGAGCATGTTCTCGCCAGCAGCGATATTTATGGAGGAACCTATCGCATCCTGCACAAAATCCTCAGTCGCGTGGGCATCGAAACGACCCTGGTTCAAATGAACGATCTTGCGGCAGTTAGGGCCGCCATTCGCCCTAACACGCGCATCCTCTGGGCGGAGAATCCCGGCAATCCCCTGCTCTCGCTCGTAGATATCGAGGCGATAGCCGAGTTGGCCCACGAGCACGGTGCGCTCTTAGCTGTCGACAATACTTTCGCCACTCCGGTTGCGACACAAGCACTGACCCTCGGTGCCGATATCGTTATGCATTCGGCTACTAAATTTCTCGGCGGTCACAGCGACCTCTTGGGGGGTGCCCTCATCGTCAAGGACCCAGCCTTGCTTAAGGAACTCTACTTCATCCAGAATGCAACGGGAGCCGTCATGGCTCCTTTCGATGCGTTTCTCTGTTCCCGCGGTATCAAGACCCTCGAGTTGCGTTTTCGAGAGCAGTGTAAAAGCGCCCTGTGGATCGCGCAGTACCTCGTTCATCATCCCGCCGTAAGCCGCGTCTACTACCCCGGTCTCCCTGATCATCCCCAGCACGCATTGGCGCAAAAACAACTGCGCGGCTACTACGGAGCAGTCGTCAGTTTCGAGCTTGATGCCGACTTTGCGGCAGCTCAGGCCTTTGTGAGCCATACCAAGCTTTTCCAGAGAGCCGTCAGTGTGGGGGCTGTAGAATCTCTTATTGAACAACCGGCTTCGATGTCGCATGCAAGCTACGACAGGCAGGATAGATTAAAAGCAGGCATACACGATGGCCTCATCCGACTCTCTGTGGGACTCGAGCATGTGCACGATTTACTAGCTGATTTGCAGCAGGCTTTTCATCATTTTAATGGAAGTGAGAAACGCGAGCTGGCAAGTTCTACGGCAGAGCTTCCGCTATCGACTCATGCCCATTAGAGGAACGAAGAAAATATCTGCATTTCTTTGCGCTTGTCAGTATAGATATGGTTTGTTATCAAAAATGGGAAGGCAGCTCCTAACGTTGCTGGACCAAGGTCCACGCAGAGGCTCTTTCAGTTTTGCCAGGTACTTTGACTTCATAGGGAACTTTCCTCGCTATTCGTGGAAATTTTCCACTGAAGGCCTCCAAAAGAATCCCAAGTTTTCGGATCGAGCTTTGGGCAGAGAAGCCTTTTGGTTTCTCTGCTTTATTTGCTTATTTCCGAATTTTTTACTTACTTGGCCCAGAATGAGTGAAGGGACCCCGGATTGGCAAACCATTTAAGCTGCAAATCGCAGAAGCCAACCTTTAACCTTTAGAATCCTATGGACTCTTGAAGACCAGGGGAGGTTGGCATCGATCTCTATCTTTGACAAGTTAATATTCTGAACGTGATGATGCTCCCTGCCTAGGATCGCGTGGACTCTCTATAAAGCGCTGGTCGAGCGAGGCCCCCTCGAGAAAAAGGCTGAACTCAGCTTGGGTGAGGATAATCTTGCCAGCATGGTGGGGGTTCAGATGAATTTCGAGATTTGCACTCTCGCTCTTCTCGAATCATGGATCGCGCGGCTCCGATCTTGGGCTTTCATTTTAAGCGAGGTGGAAAGGGCGGCGGTGTCATCTAGCGAAATCCGATCCAAATCAAGGTAGATCCAATCAGTCTTGAGCTATTATTGAGCATCTCATAAATAAAGAGACCAGGCACGAGACCGGCGAGCACCGAAGTGGGCATTTGGGGCCATGAAGGGCGGAGCCGTATCGTTACTTATGAGACACTCCATAGATTCGGATCGTCCGAATCTAAAAGCTTAAGATATTGTCATACATCAGCTCTATGTCTACATTCCCATCCCCATATGGCCCTTACCCATCATCATCGGACATACGTCTGAGCCCATGGTTTGACAACTCGTCTGCATGTCTTGTCGACAATCGTTGAAAGTCTTGGCTTGGTCGCGCAGGCAGCCAGCCATTTTCTCGTGTGTCTGAGCCATGGTTTCGCGTTGAGCCAGGGTAAGTTCTTTTTGAACGACCTTAGCTTGTTCCTTGGACTTGCTTTGTGCCGATAAGTTCAACGCAGGTAGCAGACAACTCAAGATCAAAATTTTGTGTAAGAGAGGTAGTTTCATATGAAGTTCCTTTAATGAACGGTTGATAGCACATTGCATCAATGCAAGGTTCATTCCAAGGTCCACTGAGATAGGCAACGTTCCCCTAGAGTTCAAGTACGATGTGATGCTCTTGGCGATCATCGAACAGCGAAATAGGCCCGCAGATCTCGAGTCCATCTAGCATGGTTTTCATCGCACCACCTACTTTGCCCTCATTCTTAATCGTGACCTTGTAGGAAGTTTCTTTATAAGAGAAATTAATCCGTAATATGGGCCATGCGCTTGGGAGTCGTGGAGTCAATATTAAGTGATTTTCCCGTAGGTCAAAACCTAAAAATGTTTCGACGATACTCCGATAAAGCCAGGCGGACGATCCCGTATACCACGTCCACCCTCCTCTACCACCGTGAGTTGGCGCTGCATAGACATCGGCAGCGACCACATAGGGTTCCACTTTGTAGCGGGCTATGGCTTCCGCTGTCGCACTGTGGTGAATGGGGTTGATGAGAGTGAGAAGTTCTAAAGCTCGATCGTGCTCTCCGAGCTGCGCAAAAGCCATGATCGCCCATACGGCAGCATGAGTATACTGACCTCCATTCTCTCTGACTCCCGGTAGGTATCCCCTGATGTAACCAGGATGAGGCAGCTGCTTATCAAAGGGGGGCTCGAAAAGCTTGATGAGTCCTAAGTCGCCACTGACAAGACGTTGGTAGACGGCGTCCATGCCTTGCTTGGCGCGATTTCCTGTCGATGCTCCTGACAGAACGGCCCAACTTTGGGGCAAAGAATCGATCTGGCATTCCTGATTTTCTGACGATCCGAGAGGCGATCCATCGTCAAAAAAGGCGCGCAGATACCAGGCCCCGTCCCAGCCATGCCGCTCTATATTTTGCTTGAGAAGACCAGTCTGTTCCCCGCACATCTCTGCGACGGCAGGATCACTCCGACGAGCGGCTATCGCAGCAAATTTCTCTAAAGTTTGGTAGAGAAAGAAGGCCAGCCACACGCTTTCTCCCTTCCCATGAAGGCCGACTTGATTCATCCCATCATTCCAATCTCCACAACCAATCAGGGGCAATCCATGGGTGCCGAATTTCAATCCATATTTCAAAGCTCGGACGCAATGATCATAGAGATCGCCTGATTCCTCCGCAAGCAGAGGCAGGCTATAGTCAGATTCAGTAGAGTCTGGGAGAGGCTTGGCATTTAGGTAAGGCCTTTCCTCGCTAAGTATCGCCCAATCGCCCGTAACCCTTATGTAGTGCTCGGTGACAAATGGCAGCCAAAGATAGTCATCGCTAATCTTGGTTCGCACCCCGCGACCACTAGGTGGATGCCACCAGTGCTGCACATCTCCCTCAAGAAACTGCCTGCCTGCGCAGCGCAGAATATGAGCGCGGACCATTTCCGGAGCGCAGTATACGACAGCCATCATGTCCTGAAGCTGATCCCGGAAACCATAGGCTCCTCCAGACTGATAGAAACCGCTGCGCCCCCAAATGCGGCTGGCAATCGTTTGGTAGAGGAGCCAGCCGTTGGCCAACACATTGATGGCCTGATCAGGAGTCTCGATCTGGATACGCCTAAGCATCTGCGACCACATCTGCTGAACATTCGTGAAAGCCACTTGCAGATGCGCCAGAGAACGGAATTGGCGCCCTAATCTTCGCACCTCCTGTATATCCCGCCCCACCCCAAAGACGAGGGCCAATTCTTTGGTCCCACCCGGCTCTAGTTCACAGCTCACTTGCAGGGCCAAACACGGATCGAACAGACCTCCCACTTGATTGCTGAGCTCCCTGCGATCCATTGCCGCGGGGCAGTTTAAAGAACTATTACGACCAATAAACTCAGTGCGATCGCCCGTAAAACTGCTGGGCTTCTCACTCGCGCTTACAAAGGCGATACGTCCACGAAAGTCTGCGGCAAAGACATTGTGGCCATAGAGAATTCCGTTCGTGGCATCGAACTCACTCACAATCTGATTGGATGCCCTTGATCTGAGTTCGCCCAGAACCATTTCGAAATACGCTGTCAGTGAAAGCTTCCGAGTCCGCCCCGAAAGATTACTTAGCTTGAGCAAAAGAATTTTAACGGGCTCATCAGACGCGACGAAGACAGTCAGCTCAGAGCTGATGCCATGAGCACTCGTAGAAAAGATGCTGTAACCAAAGCCATGACGAACCTTGTAAGCGCCCTGTGTGGGTCTCGGCGCTGGCGTTGGTGACCAGTATTCGCCACTGAGTTCGTCCCTAATGTAGAGGGCTTCGCCCGTTGGATCAGATACGGGATCATTAAACCAAGGCGTAAGTCGATGTTCATGAGCATTTTCGGACCAGGTATAAGCACTTCCTCTTTCTGAAACGAGAGTCCCAAAATCAGGATTGGCCAAAACATTGACCCAAGGCATGGGGGTCGTTCGATCGGCATCGAGGCGCATGACATATTCACGTCCGTCTTGACTGAATCCTCCAATCCCATTATCAGAGAATAGCTCATCAGCGTTCTTCTGCTGATGGCGTATTTCGGGGCCCCGGGTTCTCTTGCGTCTTGCGAGTTCTCGCGTCGATAGTCCCTTTGGCAAGGCTGCAGGGGCTACGCGCTCAGCATTGATCTGCTCCGCCAAGCTACCTGCCTGATC
>JBGSTX010000339.1:0-6287 GCA_041736305.1 Oligoflexus sp.
TTCTTTTTCTAGAGCAGCCGCCATGAGGGCAACCGCGACTTGCTCGCCAGCCGATACCGCCATATCGTAGTTTCTTAAGGAGCTGTGCGGGTTGATACCCGAAACCAGGTCAACAAGGCGATTCGTTTCCCCTGACATGGCGCTTACCACAATCGCGACGCGTCTAAGGCCCTGCTGATGCTGCTGAGCTACTCGTTTGGCTACGTTATGTATGCGATCTATACTTCCCACAGAAGTGCCGCCGTACTTCTGCACGATGGGTTTTCTATCTTGGAGATCGTACATGGGCGAATATCCTCTTAACTTTCGAAAGCGCCGGCCGCCGGCCACACAGACTCTGCACAGAAAATTCCATGAAAGAGTTTTCGATTTATGTTAGACGCAGGTATATACTAGTTTATTTAAGCTTTCAATGGACCGCGGCTATATGCCAACACGTTGGTAGGAAAGGGGCGAAGACCCATGCTTCTCGTCACCGGCGGGGCAGGATTTATAGGAAGCGCTTTGGTTTGGGCCCTTAACCAAAGCGGGCGCAATGATATTGTAGTCGTTGATAGGCTTGGCCTTCACGACAAGTGGCGCAATCTCAGTAAGTCGACCCTGGACTATGTTGTACCGCGGGCTAAGTTTTTTTCCTGGTTGGATGACGCAGCTCAGCATCCCCGTATCGAAGCTGTTTTTCATCTCGGCGCTTGCTCAAGCACGACTGAACGTGATGCCGACTACTTGATGGAAAATAATGTCCTCTTTACCAAACGTCTCTGGGACTATTGTGCCGCAGAAAAAATTCCATTTTTTTACGCCTCTTCGGCAGCCACGTACGGGGCTGAAGAGAAGAACTTCAGCGACGACAGTAGCCGCATCTCTCAACTTGTTCCCATCAATAAGTACGGCTGGAGTAAGCAACTCTTCGATGTCTGGGCTCTGAAGCAGAAGGATCAGCCTCCGGCTTGGTTCGGTTTCAAATTTTTCAACGTCTACGGTCCTCAGGAATACCATAAAGGACCTCAGTCGAGCGTCGTCTACCACGCTTTTCCCCAGGTGAGAAATGAAGGCCGCTTGAGACTTTTCAAGTCTCATCGTCCTGACTATGAGCACGGCGAACAAAAGCGTGATTTCGTTTATGTGAAAGATGTTGTCAGAGTGATGCTGCATTTTTTTGCAAATGCGCGAAAAATTCCTTCCGGCATCTACAATCTTGGAACTGGCGAGGCGCGAACTTTCGCCGATCTCGGCCACGCTGTATTTGCAGCTCTCGAAGTGGAAGCTCAGTTCGATTGGGTCGATATGCCCGAAAGCATCCGACACCAGTATCAGTACTTTACGGAGGCCGATCTACGTCGTCTCCGTGAAACCGCAGCCTATGGGGGCTCGTTCACCAGCCTAGAGGACGGCATCCGCGATTACGTGCGTAATTACCTCAATCGCGGAGATCGCTATCTTTAAGGCTCTCGATCGATGAGTGCACGACTGCGCCAGCTGCTTAGATTATGCGGGCTCTACTTATTTTGTTCTGCTGCCGCATTCTCGCAGGAGTTGCCGACCAAGACGTATTCGATTAAGGATTTTGTCTTGGAAGGACTCTCCAAAACCGACCCAGCTTGGCTGCAGGGTTATTTGCCACTGAAATGTCCCTGTGTCTTGACTAGCGACGACCTGCAACGCCTTCAATCAAAGCTCATGACCACCCAAGTTTTTCAGAATGTCGAGATGAGACTTGAACCTTTAGAGGGCGACGAATCCTACCGGCTCCACCTAACTGTCGAAGAGAAGTGGACAGTCATTCCAGTTGTCCGTGCTGCTTTCGGTGGGGGAACTCCCTTATTGGTGGCAGGAATCTACGACAGCCACTTTCTCGGCAGCCTGTGGACGGTAGGAGCTGAAAGTAGAACCTATGGATCCGCGCCGACCGGGGGGGTCGTTTGGGCACGAGCTCCTCGCTGGCAAGAGGGCTCACATTATATCAATTTCGAAGTCTGGAGCGACAAGCGCATCCGCAACCTGTATGATGCTCATGATCGTGAGACTGGCTCGATATTCAGCAACGCGACGACCTTGGTCATGGAAGGCCTCAGTCCATTCAAGCGATCGTCCAGGAGCTCCTGGCAGTGGGGCTTGAGGCTCAATCTGAGCCAGCAAAACGAACTGCGGCTGCAAACTGAAGCAGGGGCAGCTGATGAAATAGAGGAAGGGAGGATGGCTGAAGCCGTGCCTCCTTTTTGGCTAGAGAAGCAGAACGTACAGAAATGGCAGCTAAAACTTGTCTACGACAATCTTGCCGTTCTGCATCTCAATCTGAAGGGTTGGCGCTTTGTCATTGGTACGGGGCCCAGCTTTTCGAATGGAAAAAGCCGAAACAACCTCGAGCAGGAGCTGTTTTTTTATAGCCTTTGGAGTGGTGACTGGAATTTTTCCTGGCACCAATGGTTAGGTCTGAGTGATGACAGGTCCTATCAGAGTCAATATTTTCTAGGAGGCTTTGAATCCATACGAGGGTTACCTGATGGGGTCCTTTTTGGGAATAAAGCCTTTTATACGAATATTGAGCTGCGTAAAATCCTGGGAAGGACGCATTATGCTTGGATTCAAGCTGCGACCTACCTGGATTACGGCAGCGCTGCCACCACAATGGCTGAGTTAAAGGACCGGGATCGCGCGACTTGGGGAGTTGGTGTTCGCATCGCTGTTCCTCAGGTCAATCGACTTATGTTACGTGTCGATTACGCCTGGAGCTTGAATCAGCCTCATACAGGCAGTATTTCTGCAGGTATGAACCAATTTATTGACCCTTATCGACCCTTATGAAAGGAGAATCTATGGATGTACAGGCCCAAGTGCGCGAAAGCGTACGCTGGCTCGAGGGTCTCGAAGATGGGAATTTGCCGTCTCAAGACCTTTTCAAGATTGCGGAACTGCTCGATCCGGTGATCGTCAGTCTTATGATCCGATATATTCGCAAGAAGTATCCCAGCGGCAAACCCGAATCGGGCGCCGTCATCGGCCGCCTCGTTGAACTCAGCAGCACCTATCCCCAGGTGGTAAACAGGGCCAAGCAGGCCGAACAGGACCCGATCAGCGAATGGTTTGTAGAAACCTATTCCTTCGGTGAGTTTTATCAAAAGCCTGAGGAAATGGTCGAACTTATCGTCGACAAGCTAGAGAGCTAGAAGAAGGCGGCGAATTGTAAGGGCTCCAATTTATTGCGAGCCAGCTCCCGCGATAGCTCTCTCCCGTCCCTCCACCTGTGTCAATCACCCCACCCAACCCTGAAGGGTATGGTTAGGGCTTGGAAAGGAGGAAACAATTTTTCAAGCTCTTGATTGATTAGTCTCAGACCTGGAAATAGGTCTACGTTACTGGTGAATAATATAGGCACCTTTCGGCATGCTTCTCTAGTGCCAAGCTCTGCGCGAGACAGCTAAACAGCTCTGATGGGTAGGAGCAGTGCTCTCTCGGAAAACCACCGGATAACTTTGACGAAGAGAATCTACGGTTTCACGACCGCCTTACAGGACCCCTTATGGGGATGAAAGAAGAAAATGGTTTATGTTTTATCAAAATCAGGCAAACCGCTCATGCCAACTGAAAGGCATGGATGGGTTCGCCGTGGCATTAGGGAAGGAAAGGCGAAAGTCGTCCAACGTGCTCCGTTTACAGTCCAGCTGAATTACGAATCTGAGGAACTAGTCCAGCCTTTAACCATTGGCCAGGACATTGGATTTGCAAGAGTTGGAATCAGTGTCACTTCCGAAACCAAGGAAGTCTTTGCTGCCGAATATAAGATCCGAACTGACGTTTCTGAGCTAGTGACAGTGCGTAAGTCCTACCGAAGGACAAGACGCAGGAATAAGACCCGTTACCGAGCTGCAAGGTTTGACAATAGAAAAAGGAAGGTGTTGCAGCCTTCCATCAAGCAAAAGGTAGAGACTCACGAACAAATAATCAAAGATGTAAAGAAAATATTGCCGGTTTCAAGGATCATTATTGAAGTCAACAATTTTGATATGGCTAAAATCAAAAACCCCAACCTCATAGGCACGGAATATCAAAATGGATTGCAAAAAGACTTCTATAACGTCAAACAGTACATCTTAGCGAGAGATAGCTACACATGTCAGGCAGGTAAAAAAGGGTGCGTGGAAAAGCTTCATGTTCATCACCTCGTGTTTAGATGTCAAGGTGGAGGTGATTCTCCAGATAACCTGATTACTCTCTGCGAAAAGCATCATACTGATCTTCATGCAGGAAAACTTCACATCAGTATCAAAAAGCACAAAATCCTGAAATCTGCCACCATGATGAACGTTCTTAGATCTCAACTTCTGCGCCGGAACCCGAGTTTTATCGAAATATTTGGCTATGAGACGAAGTTTGAACGAGAAATGCTTGGTATCCCAAAAACACATGTGAATGACGCCTTTATTATTTCGGGCGGCACTCAACAGAAGCGGGCAAAAGTTCTGTCTTTTACTCAAAAAAGACGGAACAATCGTTCCATTCAGCAGAATAGAAAAGGTCAGGCTCCATCAATCAGAAAAAAAAGATACAAAATTCAACCAAAGGACATCATCCAATGGCAGGGAAAAAAGTATCAGGCTGGAGGGATGCAGAACAAAGGAGCCTACCTACTTTTTTGGGGAGAAAAAAAGACACGAATCGTCAAACCTATTTCACAAATAAAAGTAGTTTTCCACCATGGTGGATTTTACAGGGACGCTAGATAAGACAAGCTCCGACCTGGGAGATAGCGGCAGCCCTTATATCTCCAGCCAAACCCGTGTCTATTACCTCACCGGTTCGGGACGGGCTATGGCTGGAGAATTACGGTCTGGCTTGTTAAACGACTTTTGCAGATGGGGAGGCAGCTCCTTTCTCATATCGACTCCGACCACTGTCGAAACGCCCCCCTCCTGCATCGTCACTCCGTAAAGTTGATCCAAAACCTCCATCGTCCTCCGGTTGTGCGTGATGACAATGAATTGAAAGCGATCTGAAAGTGCGTCTAGCACCTTATTGTAGCGGCCTACGTTGGCTTCATCCAGAGGTGCATCGACCTCATCGAGAAAGCAAAACGGCGTTGGTTTCGTTTTCAAAAGCGCGAAGATAAGTGAAATCGCGGTCAGAGCTTTCTCACCCCCTGAATAGAGGTTCATACTCCTAGGCTTTTTGCCAGGCATGCGGACCATGATTTCGACCCCTGCGCTCAGCGCATCATCGCTCGTCAGTTCTAGTCGAGCTTCGCCGCCAGGGAACAGGATAGGAAAGAGTTCGATAAAGTTTCTGTTGACTATCTCAAAGGTGGCCAAGAACTTTTCTTTTGAGGTTTCCTCAATTTCATCGATAGCCTCTTCGAGGAGGACGATACTGCCAAGGACTTCATCCTTTTGCGCATCTATAAATTCGTGTCGCTTGGAGATCCTTTCATATTCTTCGATGGCCACCATGTTGATAGCCCCCATCCCTTCTAGCTGGACGCGAAGCTTCTGAATCTCGCGGCTCTGCTTATCAGCATCAAAATGGGGGTCGAATTCAAGGCTATGTTGCATGAGATCAATCTGATACTTCTCCCGAGCCTGCTCAAGCAGTCCGCGGGAGACCTGTTTCAGCCTTTCGAGTTCAACATTTTTCTTCGACTTCGAACGCTGAAGCTCCATTTGCTGATCGCGAACTTCCCTCAGGCGATGCTCAGTAACTTTGAGCTCTTCGACGATTCCCGCACTTTGCTCGCGGCGTGCCGAGAGCTGGGACTCGAGCTCTTCGCGGCGGCGGATATAGGTCTCGATTTCCTGGGTTGACTGGACCTGATTGATCTCAGCCTGCTCGACGTCCAGATCGAGGCGGGATTTCTCCTCGTAGCGTTTGCTGACAGCAGCCTGTAGTTTTTGGAGCTGGAGGCGGTTTTGCTCGAGACTCTCTCTGACACCGCCGGCACGAGTTTCGAGCTTAGCGACTTCGAGCTGCCGCTGCTGATGAACACGAGTTACCTCCTCTCGCCGATCGCCGATCACGGCGAACTCTTCTTCGAGAGAGCTGAGTTCGCCCTGCTGGATTTCCTTTTCCTGACCCAGTGAAATGCGGGTCTCGCCCAGCTGTTCAAGCTCTCGAAACAGGTCTTTTTCCCTTTGCTCTATCTCTTTGAGCCGCTGCTGATTCTGCTCCATCAGCTCGCGCACATGATTTTGCTGGTTGAGAAGCTGCTGCATCTCCGACATCGCCGCCAGAGCATCCTGGTTTTGTGCGCCAAGCCGATCGGCTAGGTCTTTGAGCAGAATTCGGGTCTCGGCCTG
>JBGSTX010000388.1:0-6506 GCA_041736305.1 Oligoflexus sp.
CTCTTTTAAGAACTGCGATATCATTCAAGCATTTGATGGGTATATGTATGCTTAAGATTATCTCCGATCTGGGAGCAAGATGGCTCCCTATTCCTCCACGCCCTAAAGGACGTGGTTTCCAAGGGAGCAAGAACTGATGAAAGAAGCACATTTTCTCCGATGCTGAGGTAAGCTTTCGAGTGGACGAGGAAACAGAGAGGGAGCTGTCCTCAAGTGTACGCGAACTCCTGGTCGTGGTCCGCAGGCCTGAAACTCACGGAAGAGAACGCCGGCTTCGGCGTGCAGTTTCAGTTCTGAAATCCTCAATTACTTAATTCTTTCAGGTCCAAGTGCTTATTGTCTTAAGAGTATTACTCAAGTGCGAGTTCATCGAGAATAGGACATTCAGGTCGATGGTCGCCATGACAGTGTCTGGCAAGCTGCTGAAGTGCGCTCTTCATCGCTTCGAGTTCTTGGATCTTTTGATCTAGGATCGCAATGTGCTTATTCGCGATGTTCTTAACTTCCTCGCTTTTACGGGCCTTGTTTCTCCAAAGCCCTAATAGACGTTTTACTTCGGGTAAGGAAAAACCAAGCTCACGTGCCTTTTTAACGAAACGGAAGATATGAACATCGTTTTCTTCATAGACGCGATAGCCGGAATCGGTTCGCTTAGCCTTAGGTAGTATGCCTTCTGACTCGTAATGGCGAATTATCTTCACGCTGATTCCTGCAGCTTTTGCCGCGGCTCCAATATTCATAATATTCATCCAAATCAGATAGTTATTAAATAACTTTAAACGGGAAAAACCATCCGATATCCTGGCGTTTTTGGAATCTACCACCATTTAGCTTGTGAAAAATTACATCCAAAGGCGAAGACCTACAAGCAAACTAGAATGGTCGTTGCCCTCGCCGCCGGCACGAGCAAGACGCGCTGTTTCCCCAAACGTACTCTTCCAAGATACTCCGAGATATGGTGCAATCTCGCGTTCTATCTCATAACGAAGTCGTAAACTTAACTCGGCATCGCCAAGTCCTGAACCTATTCCCTCGTCTTCTATGTCTTGAGCAGATAGATTGATCTCGCCAACCGTCTCAAGAACAAATTTCTGAGTAATAAGCTGATCATAACGCCCTTCGAATCTTGCAAAAAGATTACCTTCGTCTGAGATGAAAAGGGTTCCCTCGATCTCATTCCAATAGGGTGCAAGGCCTTCAAAACCTAACGCGACATAGGTCCTTGAGGGTTCAGGCCGAAAGTCATGTCTAACTCCCGCTTGAAAATCAAAATACGGGCCAATGGCTCGGCTATAGACTGCTTGTACTTCAGCTTCCTCTACCTCTTCATCACTGTAGCTTTCGCCCTCTGATTTGATAACGATACGATTGAGATCACCGCCGAGCCAGGCCTCACCGTCCCATTGATAGCCATTTTCGCCGTCACGGAAGCGAGCCGCAGCAATGTCGAATAGGAACATCGACGAGATCATGCCACCGTGCTCGTTGTACATATTCGCTCGTACCGGGGCCATAGCCTCTTTGCCCCAGACTTCATCAGCATAGTAGGTTTCTGGGGCTTCGGGTGCTGGAGCATTTCCTGCGGGTAGATCTGTACCAATCGCATTGCCCTTAGCTTTAGACTCGGTATTAGGTTTCTTCGGAGTACAATGCCCCATAGCTGCATGTTCTGGGGGACAATCTGGGTCGTTTGGCTGTGATGCTTTATCCGAGTGCTTGGTCGCTCCAGCTTCGTGATGCTTACCTGTCAAATATGCAGGTTCTTTAGGCGTACAGTGCCCCATAGCTGCATGTTCTGGTGTGCAAGCTCCTTTGGCCTCGGTTTTCGATGTGTTTTCTTTATGCTGACTATGATCAGCCGTTTGCGATAGTCCACGCAAGGCCAAACCGAGTGCAAGTATACCGCCGAGGATATGGGAAATTTTCATGATGCACCTCCTTTTCGAGGTCTGACTGTAACCACCTGCATCATGCCTGCGTGCATGTGATAGAGCAGGTGGCAGTGAAATGCCCAGTCGCCAACTGCATCGGCTGTAAAGTCGAAGGTAGCTGTTCCACCAGGTTGAACCTGAATCGTATGCTTACGCGGGGCATAGTCGCCGTGCCCGGTCACGAGCTCAAAAAAGTGACCGTGCAGATGGATGGGATGGCCCATCATTGTGTCATTAACAAGAGTCACGCGCACACGTTCGCCTTCAGTAAAGGGGATCGGCTTTTTCACCTCGTTGAGCTTTACCCCATCGAATGCCCACATGTAACGTTCCATGTTACCGGTCAGATGAATACGCAATGTCCTGCTTGGAGGGCGCACATCAGGATTACGCTCGACCGCTACCAAATCGCGATAGACGAGGACCTTGTGCCCAACGTTGTGTAAACCTTGGCCAGGCTCGCCCATTCTATCTACCGGCATAGGTGAAATGGACTGAACGGTTGGTGTATCCTTAACCTGAGGCGCTAAAGACATATCACGCATCGAGTGGTCCATTTCTGCTTTTTGGCCATGATTCGTTCCTGAGTGCGCTGATCCAGCTTCGGGCTTGCAATGGCCCATTGCAGCGTGTTCAGGAGGGCAGCTGATCGCATCACCCTCGCCTCCCATGCTCCCCATACCCATATCTTTCATATCGGCAAGAGGACGGGCGCGAAGAGCTGGAATCGCCGCTACCATACCCGCACGAGGAGCAAGGGTTGCGCGTGCCATACCAGAGCGATCCACGGTCTCGCCGACTATGGTGTAAGCAACATTTTCTTTCGGCTGAACGATCACATCATAGGTCTCGGCGACTGCGACCTGAATCTCGTCTACCTCGACCGGTCGAACAGCTAACCCATCAGCTTGGACTACCGTCAAACGCAAGCCAGGAATTCGAAAATTAAAGGTAGTCATTGCCGAGGCATTAATAATGCGAAGTCTAATTTTTTCGCCGAGCGCAAAAAGCGCTGTCCAGTTGTCAAGCGGCCCGTGGCCGTTGACGAGGTAGCTGTAAGTAGATCCGGTCACATCGGAGATGTCGGTCGGGTCCATCCTCATCGCGCTCCACTCAAAGCGTTCCGATAAGGGCTGATCTTTTCCGGCTAGAAGACTTACCACTGTTTGCTTTTGGCGATTGAAGTAGCCTCCTTGCTGTTTAAGTTTTCGAGCAATGATGTGGGGATGCATCTGACTGTGATCTGAAAGGACGATCACGTGTTCACGGTCCGATTTTATGGGGTCTTGACCAGCGGGATCGATGACGAGAGGACCGTAATGACCCAACTGCTCCTGCAATCCCGAATGGCTATGGTACCAATAGGTTCCCGATTGAACGATTGGGAACTCATAGACAAATGTCGAGCGAGGTTTGATTCCAGGGAAGCTCACTCCTGGAACGCCGTCCATGTGAAAAGGTAGGATCAAGCCGTGCCAATGGATGGAAGTATCTTCGTCCAAATCATTTTGCACGTGAATACGCACCTTTTGACCTTCCCTTAGACGAATAAGTGGGGCAGGTACAGTACCATTCATTCCAATGGCATGGCTTTCCTGGCCGTCGATCGTCATCATCTGATGGGCTATTCTGAGATGAATGTTTTCCCCTGAAAGCGTAGGAAGGGGGCGCGCAATGCCTGCCGATACCGGCTTTGCCCAAGCAGGAAACCAAGAAGCAAATGCCGCAGTCCCGCTAAGGGCTGTAGTGCCATACAAAAAAGTACGACGATTTATTGAGTATTTCATGAACTGGTCCTCGCTTCCATGCCATATTGGGGCTTTTGATGAGAAAATTTGAGATAGAACGTCCCGTAGAAGCTAATTAAAAATTACATGACTTTTCAGCATGCTGACACAAAATCTCGTCGAGAAAACACCAGATGCAGCTAATTGTATGGTCGCTAAAACAGCTTATTTTAGCTCCTCGATACTGTTACCCAACCATTCGTGTCTTCTTCAGTTTTGTGACAGCTATTTAGAGATTTTGTTTGGGTGAGCTGAGGGATGGAGTACTTCATCCCTCATTTTGACTTATCTTTGGGCTTGGGCAGGCTTATCGAGCGGAAGCTCCTTTTGAAAATCCTATATTGTAAAATTTTTAAAATATCCTTTGACCTTCCCATAATGGGAAGGTCGATAGTGTGACTGTACGGAGGATTGAGTAATGCAGCATCAAGATAATCATAATCACGGACATGATCACACTCATCATCACCATGGTCACAACCATGCAACGCCTGTCAGCAAACAAAAGGATCCCGTATGCGGAATGGATGTGGACCCAGCCACTGCAAAGGGAACATCGGCTTTCCAAGGTAAGCGCTATTTCTTTTGCAATACGAAATGCCAAGCTAAGTTTGACGCAAATCCAGAAAGCTTCCTGGGCGAGGCCAAGGCTCCTGAGAGAAAAACCACCAGGTTCTTTGACAACTGAATACCAAATCCAACTGCGCTATGGGTTCCGATCCACTTGAGCTGGCTGCTTATGCCAGAGGGCTTGTCACGCCCTGAAATAAGCTAGCGGGGACGCGAACGCCTAGTCCGCGAAAAAAAGGCTGTTCGCACAGGAGGAGTGCAGCCCAGATTGCAGACGCAAGGTGGCCCTCTTCCATCTCAGACCGCCAAAGGCGCTGGTGATGGGAACGAAAGAAAAGGCTTGAGAAAAAGTTTTGCGGATTTGGGTACGGGAACAGAAGTTGATAGCTGGGAGTAGATGGAAGGACTGCTCTTTCCTGGTGGAAAGATGGTCGGGGCGACTGGATTCGAACCAGCGACCACACGCCCCCCAGACGTGTGCGCTACCAGACTGCGCTACGCCCCGATCAAAGGGAAAGCCATTTCTATAAGTTTCCACCCGCCCAGTAAATCTGTTTTTTTGACCTATATCTCTCCAAGCTTAAGCCAAGTCAAGAATTTGACGCCCTCCAAAGGCTAGAAGCGGCTCAGTACAATAGCTCTAGAGCTGTCGAGAGCCAATTACGCCCTCTACTTCTTCATTCCAAGCTTTCGACCTCAAACCAACCCCTAGGACGACGCCACAGCGGTCTTGCTAGACACGCCATTCGGGAAGGTGATGATCATGCGCCCTGCTTTCCTAAAATCTCTTCTCCTGCTCGCAACCCTCGTGGGTAACGGCCTGGCTCAGGCTCGTCCCGCCGTGGCAGAACAAGGATTTCCCGCAACTCCCATGGTCAAACGACAAGCGGAGTTTTGGGTTAAGGTATTTCAACGCTATGATTCCTCAACCATCCTGATCCACGACCCTGAATTCGTTGACCTCATCATCGATGTCGTCGATTTTAAACAATTCCGCGATAAATATAACCAAGGTAAATCCTTCAGCCGAGCCGAACGCCGCGATATCACCAATCGCTACCTCGAACGCTACCAGCTCGCAATCAACCGAATGCAGAAAATGGGCAAGAAAGCCCTCGAATACGGCCCCATGGAACAACGGGTCCTCCAGGTTTACAGCAAGCGCAAAGAGACCCTCGCCCGTCTCTTTACCGAAGAAATTATTCTCCGGACCCAGCAAGGCATGGCCGACGAGTTTCCTAAAGCTGCCGAGCGAGCCGAAAACTATCTCCCCTATATGGAACGAATCTTCCAAAATCGCGGTCTACCTATTGAGCTGACCCGCATAGCCTTCGTCGAATCAATGTTCAATCGGCAAGCCCTCTCCAAAGTCGGTGCCTCTGGCATCTGGCAGTTCATGCCCGACACCGCGCGCAGCTTCATGACCGTCAACAGCCACGTTGACGAGCGGCTTTCGCCTTTGAAGGCTTCCTATGGCGCCTCCCTACTTCTCTCCCAGAATCTCAGCCTCCTTAAATCATGGCCATTAGCTATAACCGCCTATAACCACGGCCCCTCAGGTATGGCCCGAGCCGTTAAGCAAGTCGGAACCCGTGACTTTGATCAAATCCTCCAGCGCTATAACTCACCTAGCTTCGGCTTTGCTAGCCGCAACTTCTATAGCGAATTCCTCGCAGCTCGCCAGGTCTATAAAGACTTAAAAAAGAAGCAAATAAGCGAAAACAAGAACCCCATGCGCATCGATCGCGTGCGCCTCGATGTACCGATCAGCATCCAGCAAATCGTGACCCATACTCCGCTTAAAGAAGAGACACTGAGCTCCTACAATCACTGCCTGCTCCCCAAAGCCTTTACCAGCTATAGAAACCGGCCGCTACCCAAGGGGTTCGAAATCATCGTACCCCAAGAGATCGCTACTAGCGTTCGCCGCTCCATCAACGAACTTCAGTACTCACTATCTAAGAAATCAAGGACCAAAATATGAAATCGAGCCGCATCCTAGGGCTTATTTTGATCACCACCTTGGCCCCACTCACGATGGCCCAAAAAGCTCCTGAAGCCTCGGACGCCATCCTCGATAGGCTCGAGCGCAAACTTATCGAACAAGAAGCCAGCACCCTCAAAATCGAGCCACCCTCCGTCGGCAATAAGACACGAGGTAAATCGGCTCAAGCTCCCCTTGTGATGCCGAGCAGCCCCGAAGGCAACATTACCGGAT
>JBGSTX010000016.1:0-1824 GCA_041736305.1 Oligoflexus sp.
GGAGTTTTATTCGCTACATCGGCACTTTTGCCTTCGCCTGCGGGAGCAAGAAATTTTCCGCCGTTGCATGCAACGGTGAGACTAAACAAAGTCATAAAGACAAGACAAACATGAGAACTTCTCAAGAGGCACCTCAGCAGCAACAGGGGGAGTGTGATCCACATCAAGACAACAAGCGCCTTTGCCGTAAAAGCAAGAGCAGCAGGACTCTACTAGCAGCTTACAGGCCAATCCAATGCTCTGGTTTATCGGCTGGTTCAATCTCTATATAATTAATAATATTATATACTTATGTTTTTTGTCTGCAATATGCTCCGGCGCAAGGATGAGATTGAAAGCTGGCAGCTGTATGAACTTTGAGCAATCGCTTGGCGCTTGATTCACATGGAGTTCAGAGATAGACCGGAATTGAGGCAAAAAAAATTCAGGTCTGAGAGTGGAGGGTACTTGAGTTGAAACGAATCATTCTGGTCGGTGCTATTGGTCTCGTCGTGATTATTGCTATCGCTTTCTCTAGTGCGCTGCAGATGGGCGAAAAATCGCCGATCTACGTATCGGGCACGGTAGAAATTAGTCCTGAGTTGATACCTGAAGCATCTGGAATTACAACTCTCTTCATTATCCTGCACGACGCATCGAGTCAGATGCCAATGCCCTTTGGTGCAATGAAAGAGCGTCTCAGCGCCGATTTTACCAAGCCCTATTCCTTCAAGATCACCAAAGAAGGCATGATGATGATGAATCCAGATGCGGCGATCCCCCCGTATTTCCGTGTTAAAGCTCGCCTAGATAAGGATGGAGTCGCAGGAGCCGATCAGCCAGGAGATCTCGTCGGTTCGCTCGAAAATGTGAAGTCAGGATCCTCCTCAGTGACGATTAAAATCGAAAGAAAAATCCCCTGAGCGACAAAGCTCGAAAAACCCTTTCTATGCAAATATGGCATTCATAGATATGCGTATTTGGCCTTCTAGGGCGCGGGTTTGATCCTCGATAGGAATGGCGTAGTATCGAAAAACTGAGGTATTTTCGGAGGCTCCAACTAAGGCATAATAACGTGCAATGACCCCTTGCAGGCACCCCTCGGCGTCAGGTAAAAATTCAGAGCTTGAGTTTGTTTTTCTCCTGAAGAGGAGTGCCGCTCACTATGCTTCGTACATCGACTAGTCAACTTATAAGGGCCATGGAAGCTGAACTCCAACGTTCGATGCACCGCCTCAAGGTGCCTCGCCATCCGCGCCCTTACTATATTAGCTATCTGCTTAGAGATATTGAAAGCTTCAATGTTTGGGCGCGTTATGGAGCGCTCTACCACGATCGTCGCGAACACAAGAGAATCTGCTACGCCGATATCCGCGTCGGTAGCTATCGCTATGATAATACCGTCCAAGGCGGACTTGGGGAGCAGAGCGAAGAAGGCGAAAGCTGCGAAGTGGTCGACTTGCCCATAGAGAATAACCTCGACAGTCTGCGTTTCTGCCTCTGGCGTCTAACCGATGCCAAGTACCGCGATGCTGTCACCCGCTACCACAGCAAGCGATCGCGCGACGTCAGCTATCTCGATCAGTTTAAGAACGTACCTTCTTTCCAAAAGCTTGAAGCGAGCACCGATTTCCGCAGTCTCGAAAACTTCGAGCCCGATGAGGATGTCTGGCGTCAGTACGTGAAGAAGGCGAGTCTGATCTTCAAGAAGTACCCTGAAATAAAGAATTCCTACGTTGAATTCAGTGCCGAGCTTGTGACGAAGGTCTTCGTCAGTTCTGAAGGCGTGCAGCGCGTTTGGCAGGAACCAGTCTCTAGTCTCAACACCTACTTCTGGTATCACAC
>JBGSTX010000018.1:0-13784 GCA_041736305.1 Oligoflexus sp.
CGCGGCCCTGGATCCTAGTGGTAAAGCGCTACCTTTCACGATTATTTTCGAATACAACCTTCCCCCTCTCTTCAAAAATTATAGTGCCGCTGATAATCGGCGAATCTGGGCAGCCCGCTTTCATTCCAACGCGTGGACTCAGCAGGAGGTGAATAATACGTGGATCCAGGTAGCTCGCCCTTATGGTCGGGACTTCAATGCTGAACTTGCAACCAGCACAGATCTCTTCGTGAGACGAGGCGCCAATCCCAAAGGCATCAACGGTAGTTCTCTGAGCCAAGTCCGAAGCAACGAAATCGCTCTCGGCGAACCCTGGTCCATGCGGGAGTTTCGGCTTCAGCCTAACGGCACCCTTAGAATCGCTCCTACGGCTCAGACACCTCAGGGTGTCTTCAACAATCGGCACCCTAACCCCGCCGACGGCTCTGCATTCACTTCAAGGAGCCGAGAGCTGCTGAGCTTTCTCGCGGGGAATGTCGATAGAGTCACTAAACTCGAACATACAATTCCTGCCAGCATGCTCGCCGCCGAGTCGCTGGAGAACTTCGCCGATACCGAGTGGCTCAAAGACGCGGCGAGCGGGAAAAGTCTGCCCATCACAGGGGATCGCTCGACAGACGAGCTGGTTCGCAAAGGCTTTGCAGTCAGCACCTGCAACGGTTGCCACAACGCTGAAGTTGAACAGATCGCAAGCTTCTATCACATCAGCCCCTTCGATGGCCCGACTAAGACGAGCGAAAATCTCGATAGACTATCTGCCTTCATGAAAAATGAAGATATACCGCGACGCGTTGCCTTCATGCAGCACTTGCTCTGTGGCGGGGAATGCGCGGTGCCCACAAATGAGATTAACAATCCGCTTAAATCGAAGAAGTTCAAAGATGCGAAATATCCGCTGAAGCGCCGCCCTCACTGATCAGGGGCCGGATAAATCGGCTGTTGCACGACCCAATCTAAGCCACAACGCCATTCCTTACTTCTGAGGATTGGCGTTGTGCCGTGAAAAAGGCGGTTTGCGAGATCATCAGGCTTCGCTATATTTGCGAGAGTCCGAAAAAAAGTAAGGAGAGCCTCCATGCTTGATCTGTCGAGACGCCAATTTGGAAGATTCTGGAGATTTGTCCTCGTCTTCCTAAGCCTGAATATTTTAGGAGCAGGCTGTCGTTCGACTAAAGACTCTACTTTTGCGAGTGGCTTGGAGCAGCCAGCTATCTCATTCGAAGCAGAGGAGGGCTTAAACGATCTACGTTTGCATAATGCTTTCGCCTATATCGCCGAGGAAACCCGCAGCAAGGGTGGGATCACTTACGATCTAAAGGCTAAGCGAAAGGTGGAGATCGGCGCAAAAGCCTATGCAGTTAGTCTTAAAGGCGGAAAAATTCTACCAGCTTCGGCCTCCGAAAGCAGGATCGCCTCTGCAGCTGAAGAACTAGTGCTCAATCATCTCGACGATTTCTTCCTGCGGGGGCATATGCTCGGTACCTGGATTGATGAAACTAGCAATCAGCTCCATATCGATCGAACGCTGCTACTCTACTATTCTCCGGCTACTCGAGATGAAACCTTTCGCTCCTGCGTCGATGTCGCTAAACGCGAAGAGCAAAAGTCAGTCTTTGATATGGCTACGGGTCAAGTTATCCCAGTCAGATAAATTACTATTAACGAGTTAAGTAATCAAAGCCAACTAGTGAGGCAAAAAGTTCATCGCCCTTCATTTGATAGTAGGTATCCTCAGAGGTGGAATCGCGAACTTCAAAGGCATCGGTCGATGAACTGTAGCCAACTACCACAAAGAGGTGATTTTCTTGCTGGACTGTGAGAGCACCGTTTTCCTTCAATTTGCTCAGAAATACTTGGCGCCGTTCTTCTAAGGACATATTTTTGGTGTCGATGCGATTAAACTTAATTTTTTCCAGGGCAGCAGGCAAGCTGTCCGACTTGTGCACTTCTTGCAGGCTCGCAATTTTCTGCGCAAGCTCTTCAACAAGCGGCTTCATTTCTTTCTTTATGGCCGCATCCGAACTAGTCGTGGCTGTTTGGAAAATCTTCCAGCGAGCGTCAACAAAACGAGCCGTGATCTCATACAATTCGCTTAAGACTTGCTGATCGCTTACGAATTTGTCCGTTTTTAGGACCAGCCTCTGACGCATGCTCTCAAATGCTGTACTGGACTGATTGTCTTGCCCCAAAAGGAGTCCTCCTAGGAGGCCGGGTCTAGTTTCGAAGACGCCCCACGTGAGGTCACTCTTCCTCTCTTCATCGCTTGTCAACTTTTTAAAGTCATCGGTCATGGCATGCTTCTGCATCGCTTTGAAGTTGAGCACTTCGAGGTCCAGCGCTTTGTCTACGCTAGCATCTTGCATTTCCCACCAGTCATAGTAGAAAGTCGAACCAAAATCGATACGATTGGCAGCTGCTCGCTCATCTGCTTGGCGATGGACCAACACGGCCTGGAGGGCCCAGATATAACACGATCCAGTGTCCCCCTGGAGGGGCTTTGGCGGATCAGAGAGTCGATAGTCGATGTCGAGGCTTGGAAGTGTGCTTAGCGCCTGCGAGGTACCTTGGCTTGGGCCGCAGGCTACTAATGTGGAGGCAGTTAGGGCAAGAATAAAAAACTTCTGCATCGTGAATCCTTCAATGTGGTTTATGAGTTAACGTCTCGACTTGACACGGGATTTAGGCCGGAATTTGGACCTTGTCAAGCAAGTTGGTTGGTGCTTAGGTCGCCCTTCAGCGTGTGATTTGCTTCAATTTGCTTCAAATTCGAAATTTTCGCCTATTTTTACTCCTATATGTTGCGGCTGCAACGTGTTTGATTGAGGCAGATAGACGTTGAAGGTCTAAGGCCTAACCGCATCATCTCTTGGTTCTTTTAATCGTAATGAACTAAAAATGCAGAACCCGGCTCGAACTCTTGAGATGACCTCAAAGCAGCACTAAATTTTCCATCTCCATACATTTAAGAAGCTGAAATTAAAAACATGCTACTGGCGAGCCACGTGGAAATATTCCGAGGCTTTATGATGGTGAAGGGCTTCACGCAAGCCAAGGACTCCTCAGATGCCTACAAGAAAGTAAAGGCTTTAGTGGCTAAACTTCCGTCTTGATAGCTCAAGCACTTAATGTGACCGGGGAGGGATGGTTCGACCATCCTTTTTTGGTCTTGTCTGCGATCTCGGCGCACAAATCACTAGCAAACTAACAATCTAGGAACCTGCCAAGTACTCATCGTAAATCTTCTTCAGCTTCGATAGAACGTTTGAATCATGCGTCTTGATTCTATCTAGTGCTGGGCTTTTAAGCTTCGTCATAAACTCCAGCTTTTTGCTAGGTTTAGTAAGATTTTCAGGACCATCATCGTAATCAGGGATGAGCGGAAATTCGGCCAGTTTTTGCAGTAGATCTTGCTGCAACTTATCTTGGTCCTTTGCAATCGAGTCGGCATAAATAAATTTAAGGGCCAGAACATCCTGGGGGAAAAATTTTGCGTCGTATTTGATCAAATCGAAAGGCAAACCGAAAGGATAGCCCATGATAGAGCTCATCACAGGCTCCCCTGCATTATTCAGGTAGAGGCCTCCGAAGTTGTGAGCTAGCCCCAGGGCATGACCAAACTCATGAGTGATCACGGCTTTGTTAACCAGATTGACTTCGCGATCGAAATCGGCGACCAAGCCAATCTTTTGCATGGCTTCGATGTAGGGCCATAGCAGTTTGCTGCCGACCCAGACTACCACCTGGCAGGCCATTGAAGTTCCGTTGACGTCTGACTCCGCACAGCTTGCGACACCAGGGTTCTCGATAGTGGGATCTATGCGGAAGCTGATAGTGCTCTCGACCGAAGGATCTTCTGAAACCAGCACGAGCTGGCGTCCCAGCTCGGGGACCTCCGCTCGCAACTGCTTTACCAGCTGTCGAAGGGTAGTGCTGACTAAGACTCCACCTTCTGAGTTCAAGGGCTGTCCTTCGGAGTCTCTTAGATCGTCGATACCGACCTTCTTTGAGATATCGAGACGCGAGACGGCCATTTTATTAGGATCGTCGGTTTCAGTGAGAATGAGAGCCATCTTCTGACGTCCCCCTCTAGTGAAGGGCTTGAGATCCCCGCTTGCGAAAAACATGCCTTTCGACTTGTCTTCAAGGGGGAAGTCGAAGATTGGTTCCGAAAATTCAAAATTATATTCAGAGTTAAGGGCGAACTGCACGGCATTCTTGCCATCGTGCACACTGAGTTCACAGGAACCGCTCAATCTCGCACCATTGTGTCTCCAGTAGACGGAGGTGAAGTAGGAGATATTTGTCTGGATCGCAAGCTTCTTGGTATCGAGTTTGCCTTGCTTTACGGCCCATTCGACGAGCGGCGATTTCATTAGCGCTTCTTTCGAAAAAGGGCAACGCGAGACAGCTCTGCGCATCGCCTCCCACTCTAGGTAGGATCGGCCGTTAGCTTCCATAATGGGGAGCTTTTGAACTTCGCTTCCAAACTTTATGACAGCTCCCTGGGGATCGATGCTGAGGGAGAACGGTACCTTTTCGCCGGTTAAGTAGCGGTCTTCTTGAACCTTTTTCAGAAAGGATTCAGGCAGGGCAGAGAACGCATCGTCCAATTCAAGCTTCTTTACACCTGCCGGAAGTTGGTCCCAGTCTAGTAAAAAGACCCCTGTCGTGTGAAAGCTGACCTTCTGAGTACTCACTGATTTTCCAGGTAGAAGGTAGAGCTTTCTCAGAAAGCCAGAATCGCGGAAGCCACTCGTATCGGCATCACTTGCAACAGTTGACCTACATGCCACTAGACAAAAACAGGACCAGATAAGACCAAACCGAAGCAAGGTGCGGGTCGACCCCATGATAGAAGTACTCCTACTTTGTGTTCCAAAAACACTAGGTTGATGCAGCAGAAATGGCAAGTCTAACTCAGCAGACCCTCAAAAGGCATGGTGACAGGTGCGATAAATGGTTGGGATCAATGCGGGGTGGGGAGACTCGCCTATGGACTACATAGGCGAGTAATCTTGGCTTTCCTGAGATTCAGTTTTCGAAGGGCTCAGCTTCTTCAAGGAAATCGACAAACTTAAAGTTAACCAACTCCTGCGCAGTTATGATGCGCATGTCACCATCAGTGGCGTCGTCATCTTCCTTGGTAGCTAGATAGCTCCCCTCGGAATTGGCGCCCGGATGGTAGTTGATCACTTGCCACATCTGCTTTTTTTCTTTGTCAAACACGCGGAATGGTAACATAAAGCTCACAACCTCTTACCTTTTGCTTCACGTTGAAGAAGACTCGTCTTTTAACCTCTTAGGACGGTGGTAAACCGTCCTGGCCTTGACGTCTACTGTCTTCTTCTGAATTAAGGAGGGCAAAGATATCTCATAGAGCTGTTCTGTGACAATCTTTTCCAGATTCGAACGGGTGACTCCGCGTTCGACGAGATTGAGAAAAGTCTCCAGCAAGGGCGCATGCCGAAACGAGAAACGACGTCCCCCAAAGTCTACTACTATGCCTAAACGAGGCAACCAGGAAAACTTGCGCGAGCGACTCTTCTCGCTCCGATCGACTCGAAACAAATTTACGATCATTCTATTCCTCCCTGGCCGCTTGAGAGCAGCTTCTTCCATGTTTTTTTGACACCAACGAGCTGCCGCCCTTGAGCTGAGGCTTCTGCGACGGATCGCATACCGTTCAGAGCTTGCCACAGCTCTTCCTCACTGATCAAGTCGATCGGACCGCGTTTTTGCTCGCTGCTCTGCCCGGCTTGCAGGGCTCCATGCCTTTCGCTCAGGGGACACCAGGTTTTCGCGTAAGTGGGACCGTGAAGCTGGAGCGATGGCGTATCGACCGCGACCGCAACATGACTCGGTCCATTGGAATTACCGACGAAGAGATCGCAGTTGGCGATGAGCGCCGCCAGTTCTCGAAAACTCGTCGCGGGGGCGAGATAGGTCTTTTCCTTCGCCATACACATCGCCCTTTGAACAAACTCCTGCTCACCTGGCCCCCAGATCCAAAGCACGGCGGCCCCCCACGTGCGCGTGAGGCGATCTGCAAGCGCTGCGTAACGGCTGAGCGGCCACTGGCGCTCCACCCGTCGATGCGTTGGGCTGAGGACGACGCGCAGCGGTGCTACTGCCAGTGCCGGTTCACTCTGCAGCCATTTTTCACTGAGGGCAGCATGCTGCGCCGACCATGGGAGGTCGAGACCCTGCGCCACAGGGCTTATGGACAGCTGCTCGAGGTAGCGGAATTTCTCGCGGACGATGTATTCGACTTCAGGATTTTGCGCCACGCTTTCGGTGAAGAGAAAATCCCTTCGCGAGGGAAAGGCCAGGCGCCTTGAAGCTCCAGTCCAGCGAGCATAGAACGCACTGCGGGGATTATACATGAAGTCGAGAACTATATCGTAGGACGCGCGCCGCAGCTTCTTGAGCAGTGCGGCCTGCTCAGTCCAGCTGCTGCCGTAGATGATCAGTTCGTGAAGATACGGATTGCCTTCGAGCACCAATCGCCCCATGGGATGAGCGAGAAAACTCACCTCGGCTTCGGGCCAGGCTCGCTTGATTTCACGGATGCAGGGGGTTGTAAGGAGGATATCGCCTAGCTGGCGAAGCTGCAAAAGGAGTATTTTCGGGGCCACGCAAAAGTCCTCTCCGAGTCAGCAAAAAACTGTCAACGGAAAGGACCTTACAGGAGAAAAGCCGGAGGAATAAGATGCCTTAAAAGCGCAGCTTAGAGACCTACGGTCTTAAAGGCAAATTCAGCGAGTTCTCGGGCACCGCGCACACCGATCATCATGCCTGACACATCGGGGCTCACCTGCCAGGCAATCACATTGAGTCGGTCCGAAGCATAGGCCTGATAGACCAGTCCCTGGAAATTACCTGGAGTCGACTGCGGCAGCTGATCGATCGTGCCCTTGTACATGAAGAGAAAGAGCTTCTCGCCAGAGTTTTTGCCGGTGAATTGGGTGGCAAGGACCTTGGCCACTTCATAATCGATGACGGTTGCGCCGTTGACTTCCCAGAGCTCGTTGGGCTCCTGCATCGACTTCGGCTTGAATTTCAGGTCAGGATAACGCTCGAAGTAGTGATTGATTTCAGATAGGCGATCGGTGGGAAAATCCAGGCGACCTTCCGGATCTTCTATCAGCACTATGGCTTCGTAGATTAGCGAATCGAGGGCTTTAAAAGGAGCTTTAGCCTTAGGACCGAAGAGTACGAAAGCCCCGTAGACTAAGGCGCCGAAAATCACGAAGAGTATCGCGAAGCGCAGCGAGTTCCCCTTCAGTTCCGAACGACCGACCGTTTCGATATCTTCGGCTTCATGATTGGCCCGCGAAGCATCGTCTTCGACCAGATCGTGGATATCGCGCAGATTCTTCTCATCGAGGAACATGCGCTGGGCCTCGATCTGCAAGCGACCGCGCTGAATGCCGTAGTCGGTCGCCACTGAAGCTAGATTGAGATTCTTAGCGTTCTCATCAAAGCGCTTTTTAGCGTCTCCGCTGAGCGTCTCGTCGAGATAGTCAGAGAGATGGGCATAGAGGGATTCTTCGTCTGTTAGAGCCGCGGATTTGGATGCCATGTTTTCAGTAGCCCCCCTTATTCAAAGCGAAAGCTGAGGAGACGCTTCCGCCCCTGAGCCAGATAACGGCGCATGTCTAATTCGTCGATTTTGGTGATCTCACCGACTTCTTCGAGAGTCAGGCCGATGACATCAACCAGGAAGAGCAGGGCGCGGGTCGTAAGATCTAAGGTCCGCAGCAAGGGAAAGAGGATATTGTCGGGACTCTGACCTTCCTCGTCGTTCTCATGATGCAGCTCCCAGAGGCGCCTTAGGAGAAAGAGACGTATGGTGGCGCTATCGCGGTTCAAAAACTCCGACAGGTGCGGAACGATCGATTGGTAGGTCTTGTATACCAAACGGTTGCCGATATCCTCGCTGAGCGAAAGCGCAAAGGCGAAGCGCAGAACTGTGTCCGCTTCCTGACAGAGGGTCTCAACAAAAAAGGCCGTGGCTCCCCCATCATAAGTGCGCGCAGCATTTCGAGCCATTTGAAGTACCCCAGTCTCTGCTATTTCTATTAAGATTTATTCAGTTTAACTTTATAGTTACATGGTAACAAGGGAAGCTGTGGAGTGGCAAGCAACGCCAGCGGCTTTTTCTAGGAGCAGCCGACTCTCGATCGGCTCTAAGACTGTTAATTCGAAGGCGTATTCGCTTTTTTTCAGAGGAATCTCATGACGGATTGGACGGCCTGGTTGATCGTTGTTCCCGCCCGCCTGCAGTCGACGCGACTCCCCGAAAAGCCGCTCGCCGACCTCGGCGGTAAACCTCTCGTCGTAAGAGTCTATGAGCGGCTCAAACCGCTGGCTAAGCTTGGGGCTGAAATAGTCGTCGCTACCGATGCAGCTGCGGTCCTGAAAGTATGCGAGGCGCATGGAGTGCCGAGCATCCTGACCAGCGTCGAGCACAAGAGCGGGACCGATCGCTGTGCCGAGGTCGCGATGAGATATGCGCGCTCCCATATCCTCAACGTTCAAGGCGACGAACCCTTCGTCGATCTGGGCGATCTCGAGACTTTAATCAAGATGATGCCGCGGCAGGAAGCAAGCATCGGCACCTTAGTGCACAGAAATGAAAGTCAGGCCGATTTTGAAAACCCAAACTGCGTCAAAGTAATTAGGGATGAAAAGGGCCAAGCCCTCTACTTCTCGCGGGCACCGATACCCTATGCCCGCGCACCCGCTCGCTTTGAATTTTTTTGGCAGCATCTCGGCGTCTACGCTTTTCATCGCGATGCTCTTCTGCGATTCTGCAGCCTGCCCCAGCACTTTCTCGAAAAACAGGAGAGCCTCGAGCAGCTGCGGGCTCTAGGCCATGGCCTTACTCTGCTGACTGCGGAGGCTCGTCATCCTGCAATCGGCATCGATACACCCCAAGACCTTGAGGCTGCCCGTGCGCGTTTCAACTAAGCGAATCGGCTTTTGCTTTTGCAGTGCTCTTGTAGGGATTTTGCTTTTAGCTCCTCTAGCGCAAGCCCTGCCTATAGGATTTGGGCGGAATCAGGGAAGCCTCGAATACGATGAGCTAACGACGCCCAACTTTTACGTCTATCACGACAGGCGAGCACCGCACGAAGCGCGAGCTGTGCTGGAAGCTCTCGAAGCGGCGCGACCTAAGCTCGAACAGTGGGTCGGCGTCAAGCGTGGCGATCCTTTGCGTGTCCTGCTCTCAGCCAGTACCTCAAATCCTTCTTTCGCCAACTTCATTACCGATGCGATCGAACTGCAAACCCTGGGCCGCGGCGGTCGCGATTTAGCCTGGCACGAATACACGCACAGCACCATGTATCGTCATCTCGACAATATCTTCGGACCTGCCGGCAGCATCATTCATTTGCCTTGGATGCCGGCCTGGTGGATTGAAGGCTATGCCGAGGCGATGAGCATATCGAGCGGCTCGGATTCGCAGCATGGCATCGAACGTGTATTTGCGATGAGCGGGCGCTGGCCGACCTACGATAAACTTCACAGTCTTTACGATGGCAGTCGCTTTTCCAATATCGGCTACGCGATCGCAGGCTCCTTCGTGAGCTATATCATCCGCACCTACGGCGCTGAGAAAGTCCCCGCTATGCTGGAAGCTTTTTATCGCTACAGCATGCCCTGGTGGTGGCCTTGGAGCGTGGTTCCCTTCAACGGTTTTCTGCCGATGGATGAAGCTCTTAAAGAATATACCGGTAAAAATGGCGAAGAGCTCTATCGCGAATACATCGAAAAAGCCACTGAACGCTGGCGCGGCGACCAAAGCCTCACCTACTACCGCGATGATCAGAGCAGCATGAAGCTGCCTGAAGCTGAAAAACCTGCGCCGGAGACAGAGGCACCGACTGGGCTGCCAGGGCAATCGGTGAGTTTCAGCTCGACGGTGCAGATGCAAAGCCGCCAGGGCAGACTCTTTTTCATAAATAGTGACAAAGCCGGAGACTACGAGGCGGAGGTCGTCTGGGATAAGAACCGTAGCATCAGCTGGAAAAAATCAATGCCATGGCCTGAAGATGCTCTGACACCGCGCGTAGTTCGCGGCGATCTGCAGATCTTCCTCAGCGGCGAATCGAATGAGAATCGCGAGCCGATCCGCACCTTCTGGGTCATGAAGCAAGGTAAGAGGACTCCCCTCTTCAAGCGTCGAGCCTACATCAGCGATATTTATCTTAGTCGCGACAAGCTGATCTGGGTCGAAGAGTATCTGGAGCAGCAGCGCATCTGCAGCGTCTCCCGCAAAGTCATCGACGGTTCGGCCAAAGGAGAAAACTCGCGCTGCAGCTTGAGCTTCACCTACCCGAAGTCAATGCGCGTCCTCGGGACGAAAATGGTGAAAGACGGTGAGGAGGAGCTCCTGTCTGAAATTTGGTTCAGCGAGACCGAAGAGACGCTGCCGGGTGATCGCCATACCCTCTCCATCTGGAAGGCAGATACGGAAAAAGTCGAGAAGCTCCCGCTCAAAGAGCGCGGCAAACCGCTTTCTCTCGCCTTCACCCAGCAGGGTATCTGGCTCGGGCTTGCCGACCGCACGCACCATTTTCTCCGTCGCATAGACGAACAGGGCCAGTGCCTCGAAGAAAGGGATATCGGCAACATTCTGGAAAAGTTGCACAACAGTACCGGGCCTGAACTGACGATGAGTTTTTGGGAGGATCATGGAGTTCTCCTCCTGCGTTCGGACCAAAAGAGTAAAGCCGCGCTCCCCTGCCGTCTCCACGATGAACCGAGCTCTCCTCTGCAGCTCGGTATGCGACATCCGGATCAGAACCTGAGCCAGATTCTGGCGATGAGCGATCCATGGAAAAATCGCGAGCCGAAGCTGATCGAAGCAGAATTTCAGCTCATCGCGCAAGCTGTGCCGCTAGGTTCAGTCAAAACTATCAACGGTCAGGCTATAGAATCGAAAGCAGCTAGCTGGCGGCCACGGCCCGTCTTCGCGTTCCCTTGGATTGGAGTCGATGCTAAAGGCTATCAGCTAGGGACCCTAGCCGTTCCCCTCATGGACCACATGCAGAACGAAACCCTGCAGCTTTCGGCACTCTATGGCGTGGAAAGCCGCTTTCCCAATCTTGAACTGACGCTCAGCACCAATCGCTTTGATACGAGCTATTCCGTCAGTGTCTTTCGTCGGCAGGCTTGGAACGGAGTCTTTCGCAATCGAACCTACTACTTCGACGAAAGGGGAGCCGAAGTGCAGGCAGCCCGTTACGTGGAGTTGATCGATACATCCGTGCGTGTCAGCTTCACCAATGCTTGGGAAAAGCCTTACATCGGCGACAGCGAAGTCTGGCCCTTTCTGGCCCAAGGTTATCTGCGGGAGTTTTCCTTGGGTCTCTCGCGCGGCCATTCCTTCGACTGGGCGAGTCTTAGCTATTATCTCAGTTCCAACTTAGCGACCAAAGAATTCAACAGCAACTATGACTACGAGCAGCTAGGTCTAGGTACGAGTCTCGGAATTCCTATCGAACTCTTGGGCCGTCGCACGAGTCAAAACTGGGGCATGTCCTACAGTCGGGTGCGTGGTAGCAAGCGTAAGCTACTCAAAGAAGCCTACCGGCCGCTGCGCACCTATGTTCCGGGTAGTGGCGGTGGTTTCAATGAGATCAATCAGTCCTTGATCGGGCCAGGCGCTCTGACTTCGGCTGAATACGGCGATACTCAGGCGCGTTTCCAGTTTGCTTGGACCTACCCCATTTTTTATGACATGGCCAAAGTCATTCACATCGTGTATTTGCAGCGCCTTGATTTCACAGCTTTCTTCAACTACGGTACAGCGTGGTTTCATAATGACCCTGAGAGACCAGGTATCTACGATGGGGTGCGAGCCCATGGCTACAATCTCGACCTCCAGGCCGATATCAAAGGGGTAAAGGTCAACCTCGGGCTTGGAATGGGGCAGGTTTTGGGTTACGACTTTGAAGTTTATGCCCTCTTTGGCTTCGATGCCTTGATCGATCAAGGCAGTCGCTGAGCCGTTGGCTGTAGGCTTAGGCTTTGCCATAGGCTTAGCTTAGCCTTTGCCATAGGCTTAGCCTTTGCCTTGTGCGTGATCGTGATCTTAGCCGCACCCGTTGCCTTAAGGCGTAAACCTGGCCAAGCTTTAAGTCGAAAGGCAAAGACTTTCGAACACGATCACGATCACGCACAAGGCTAGGGCTAGGTATAAGGCAAAGGCTAGGCTTAGGTATGAGGCAAAGGCTAGGCTTAGGTATGAGGCAAAGGGTAGTTTTCGTGACCCATGCCCGACGCAATAATTAAAGCCCGCTGAGCGCGCAACAGCAGAGGAAAGTGGAGGGTCTTGCAATGGGAAATACCTTCGGTCAGCTCTACCGGATCACAACTTTCGGCGAATCGCACGGCGGTGCCGTCGGTGTCGTGATCGATGGTTGCCCGCCAGGTCATCGTCTCGATCTGCAAACGGTGCAGGCTTGGCTAGATCGCCGTCGTCCGGGCCAGAGTCATCTGGCGAGTCCACGCGATGAGAAAGATCGGGTGGAATGTCTCTCAGGTCTAGTCGATGGTGTGACCCTAGGAACTCCTCTCACCCTCATCGTTCGCAATGAAGACATGAAGAAAGATCATTACTCGGATCTGAGCGAGGTCTACCGACCCTCGCATGCTGATTACACGACTGATGCTAAATATGGTGTCAAAGCTCCCTCAGGCGGTGGACGCGCCAGCGCACGCGAGACGATCGGCCGCGTGGCAGGGGCAGCTGTCGCCGAACAAATCCTTAGCGCTCTCATTCCTGATTTCGGCGTCATCGGCTTCGTCGATCGAGTGAAAGATATTCAGGCCGACACGCAGGCGGCCGAGCGATATACCCGAGCCGATGTTGAAGCGCATCCTTTACGCTGCCCCGATCCTGTGCAGCGTGGCGCCATGGAAAAGCTGATTATCCAGGCTAAAAAATCGGGGGACAGCGTCGGCGGAACTATTTTCTGCGGCATCCACGGCTGTCCTCCTGGTCTCGGCGAACCCGTCTTTGACAAGCTCGAAGCCGATCTGGCCAAGGCGATGATGAGTTTGCCAGCAAGCAAAGGTTTTGAAGTTGGAATGGGATTTGCCTCGACCTATCTCTATGGCTCCGAGCACAACGATGCTTTCGTCAAAGAAGGCTCGCGCATCCGCACAGCCACCAATCGCTCGGGTGGTATACAGGGCGGCATTAGCAACGGCGAGTATATCTATATGCGCGTCGCTTTTAAGCCGGTGGCGACGATCTTCAAAGAACAGCAAACGGTCGATCGCGAGGGCAATGAGCTGCTCATGAAGCCGAAGGCTGGCCGCCATGATCCCTGCGTTTTGCCGCGAGCCGTGCCCATGGTGGAAGCCATGGCGCTGCTCTGCGTGATGGATCACTTTCTGCGCCAAACACCTGTGGCGGCTGCGCGGGGTTCGCATAAGGTTTGACAAAGCATTCAATCCCAAAACGAAAAGCGGCGATTCACGCACTCGATGAGAATGTCGTCGTCGATCTGCTGGCTCGCAATCAGCTTGAAATCGTGCCGATCCATGAGCTTGCGGCTTGGATTTATGGCTGCTGATTCATCCCCCTCTTTTTCCCGCAGGCGTCCCACACGATGTTCACGCCCCCCCAGTATGCCGGCTCGAATGAAAACGTGGAGAGCGTCGAGTCTATCGACGCGGAGTAGCTCAGTAAGGAGCTGGCTACCACCTTCGATCATCACGGACTGGAGAGGAAAACCTTTGAGCTGCCGATAGACAGCGGCGAGCTG
>JBGSTX010000049.1:0-6460 GCA_041736305.1 Oligoflexus sp.
GGGGCCGAGGCCCCTGAGCCAGACTGAGTTGGAAATTTTTCTTAATAGGCCATTCTTGAGCTGGCACTTGCCGGTGCGGCTCCGATATGTTCTTTTCGGTGAGAAGCTGGCACGCGAAGGCAGTCCATTTCGAGGAGAAGACCCTTTGAAGCTCGCGAGAAGAATACTGGGATGTCTGTGGCTCACGCACTTTTTGCTGCCTCAGTCTGTGCAAGCACAGGTACAGGATGGGCCGGAAATCGTCATGGGTATAGACGACTTTTGCCCCTATACCTGCCTCGAGTCTGATCGCCAAGGCTACCTTGTTGAGGTCGTCCGCGTAATTCTATCAAAGAAGGGGATGAAACTACGCACTCTGCCGGCCAGCTGGATGCGTCTGCAGAAGCTGGCCAGCGAAGGGAAAGTCGATCTCCTCGGACCTCTAACGCTCTCCTATCTCGATAGGACGAAGCTGCCCTCGACTCGCTTGATGGGAGGAACCTATGAGGGAGGCTTTGTCACGCGAGCGGATTCACGCTGGCAGTTCGATAGCCAGCTTTCCCTCGAGGAAATAAGGAGCGCAGGCGTTAAGGACTACTCCTATCCACCTGCAGTTTTGGAGGCCTTCAAGAATGCTGAAACGAGCGGGAAGCACTTTTCCATCTCAGGAGCCGACGCCAATCGCCGCCTCATCATGATGCTGCATAAGAAGCGAGTCGACGCTATTCCTATGTTGATTGATATTCTCTGGTACCATGTCTCACTTCTCGGTCTGAATAAAAGCTCTTTCCGCGTCACTGGCTCCTTCGACCTACCCGCCAAGCTCAGCGAGTACAGAGTCGGTGTAACCGTCAAACAGCGTGGGCTGCAGGATGCGCTTATCCATCTCTTGGACAGTGGCTTCGCTGCGATGAGGGACGATGGTTCGTTACAGAAAATCAAAAACAACTACGGAATCGGCTCGTGAAAGCCCCTCCTATTACTCGAAAATGACAATTCAGGTGACTGGTAGACTGCAAAACGGAACGGCGTGGACATGCAAAGAAATAAGGCTGCGGATAGCGCATCAGAATCCATGCGCGAGAAAAACCGGCTGAGAATTCGATCGAGGCTGGACTTCGAGCTGGCGATTCGGTTAGGTACAAAGCTGTTGGAAAAATAAAAATCCAGCAAAAGTACCCATGTCGGATCTAAAAGGAAAGGATTTTTATGCCAAAGTTTCATCTTGGCCTTAAAGTCACGGCGCTTTGGAGCTTATCGCTCTCCCTCCCCGCTATGGCGATCGCAGCGAGTGATGCCGTTCTCGTGAAAGAGTTTCAAACCGGCTTCGTTATGGCCGAGAGCGCGCGAACCCTTACCTGCGAAGTCTATGCGGATAAAACAGTTATCACGCACGTAGCAGGACCTATCCGAACAGTCGAAACGCGGAATGCGAAAATCTCGGGCTATCAGAAGGCACTAGCGGGCGCGCGCAAAGGTAAACTGAGCGTTACGGCTGGTGCTGTGGATATACCGACCGTCAAGTACTATGGAAACCTCCGCGTCGAGGACAGCGATGGCAATCTATCTAACCGGCGCGTCACTCTCTTCGAGGTGAATGGTTTCGAGGGGACGCAGACTTTCAACCCCGCCTTCGAAGCCAAGCTTTTGAAGAACTTTTTAGACAGTCATTGCCCTTGAAGCTTGCAAGCGCCTTGGGGCTGAGGGGGGCACGATGCTGACCCTGACTCAGCTCGAATATATTGTTGCCGTCGAGAAATATGGCAATTTTCGCCTCGCGGCAAAATCACGCTTTGTGACTCAGCCGACTCTTTCCATGCAGATTCAGAAGCTGGAAGAGGAACTGGGCGTCATTATTTTTGATCGCAGTCACCAGCCCATCGTCGCAACTCCCATCGGACAGAAGATCATCGATCAAAGTCGGGTGGTTCTGAGCCAGGCTGCGTTGATCGCGGAACTCATCAATCGCGAACAAGCGCGGATCGAAGGTGAACTGCGCGTCGCGATCATTCCTACTTTAGCGCCCTATCTCCTGCCCTTATTTCTCCAGGAATTTGTCTCGCTCTATCCCGGCGTAAAACTGCATATGGAAGAGAGCAAGACGGACGATATCATCCAGGATTTGCGTCGCAATCAGCTCGACGTCGGTATACTCGTGACGCCTCTGGGTGAGGATCTCTTGCGGGAGCTCCCCCTGTTTCAAGAGCCTTTCTCCCTTTATGCCTCGCCCACGAGTGAGCTGGCGTTGCAAAGTGAAATAGTCGAGGAAGACCTGGAGAGTCAGGGGCTGCTCCTCCTAACAGAAGGGCATTGCATGCGCGAGCAGATGCTTAAAGTTTGCGGGGGCAAAAAAGGGGCTAGCGAGCGGGGTGAAAGGCAGCTCCAGTTTGAAAGCGGGAGTATAGAAACTCTTTGCCATCTGGTCGAAAGCGGTCACGGATATACGATTATTCCCTACCTCGCCAAGAGCTGGCTCACACAGCGCACGGGTCGAATCATCCCCTTTGCGCAGCCGCAGCCGAGCCGCGAGGTGAGTCTGGTCGTGCATCGCAGCTTCGTCAAAGAGACCTTGCTCGAAGCCCTGGCCAGTTGTATTCGGAATACTCTGCCTGCGGATTTAAAGCGAGAGCTGGAGCAGCCGCTGCGGAAGTTGAATCTGAAGTGAAGTACTTGCGCTCAAGTTTCCCAGCTGGAGTACTAGCCGACAAAGCTTATTGCTTCAACGGCGCTTCTTCCATTTCCAGCGGTCGTGCAACCAGAAATACTGCTCAGGGCAGGTGAGGACCATGGCTTCCATTGTGCGGTTAAAGCGTGCGGTAGCTTCGAGAATATCTTGGTTGGCATCAGAGGTTTTCTGCAGGTCAAGCATGGGCCAGACCGTAGCTACGTGCTGCTGTGGCGCCCGGCGTTCGATCATAATCGGGAGTACGGGAGCTCCGCTGCGGCGCCAGATCGCGGCTAGTCCGTCGTTAGTCTGCGTGTCCATACCGAAGTAGGGGAGACGAGGTGCTCCGTGCTTGTACTGGTCCATGACGAAGCCCACGATTTCGTTTCTTTGCAGGGCCTTGAAGATGTGGCGAGCGGCGTTGCTGCCCTGGCCTTTGACGATTGCATTATAACCAAGCTGCCGACGGATCCAGCTCACCAAATTGTTCGTGAACTTTCCACCGACTCTTTTTACCACAACGTGAGTTGGGGCTACTTTTTGAGCGATTGCTCCGGCCAGAGCCTCCCAATTGCCGATGTGAATGCAAAGCAAGAGCACTCCCTTGCCTTCAGCGAGGCCGGCTTCGATATGCTCGCGACCTTCGAGCGTCACATCATCGGCGACATTGCGGGCACCGGCTCCCAGCGTTTCGAGTATGGTTAGAACAAAGTGATGCCAAGCGCTGCGGGCTAAGTCTTCACGTTCTTGTGCATCAGATGCGGGGTAGACGAGCATGAGATTGCGTTCGAGTATGTGGTGCCGGATGCGCAAGAGGCGGTAGGCGACGAAGCTGATCGCGCGGGCCCAAAAATTTAAGACTTCCGCTGAGCGACGCCCGATGAGACTGGAGGTGGCGGTGAAAATAGTTTCTTGCATCTGCATGGTAAACCTCGAAAGGGCCCAACAAGGGGTGCAGGGCCTTTCCAAGATTTGCGATTTGCGCCAGCAAAGGTCAATTCATTTCAGGCGAGGAAAAGCCTATTTTTTAGGGGAAATTTGAGACAAATATTTTTCCCTCAGGGTTTCTACGCGTTTTCGATTAGCCCCCATATCCGAATGACCAAGCCGGGAGGCTGAGCGAACTAGAATCTTATCCTGGGATTCAGGCACATAGAATTCTACATCGTCGACGAAGCGAAAGATCAAGCTTTCAAATTCGACCCAGATATAGTTGTCTTTCTTTGCGACGATGCTGGTCCTTGGCATTTCACTGATTATTTTTTCTAGCTGGTCGATCGCTATCGGCCCTGAACTCTGCAGCGGAAAAGGATCGATCTGGTGATCTTGATCGCTCTTGCTAGAACTGACTACACAGTTAGGCTTGGAGGGGCAGGGAAGCAACTCGCCCGCTGGTGATCCAAGATCACTAGGTCTGGTTCCATTGCAAGCTGCCACCAGTACAAATAGACTTAGAGAAAAAAACTGGGTACGAGCCTCGATTCTCATCAATACTCCTTAGGAAGGTAAAATCCTTTCTAGGAGTCTATTCGTGAGGCTCGTCGAACTCAATTAGCTTTGTGCATACGATCTTCAAAGGCCGTGAGCGCTACTTTTGCGCCTTCCCCCATGGCGATCACGATCTGCTTAAATGGCACTGTTGTGACGTCTCCCGCTGCATATATTCCTGGACTCGACGTACGTCCTTTGAGGTCGACGATGATTTCTCCGAACTTGTTCACCTCGACCAAATCCTTGACAATAGCGCTGTTAGGAGAAAGTCCTATCTGAACAAAGATTCCATCCAGATCGATCTCGTGATCAGTTGATGCCTGACGATTTTGATAGGCGAGCCCTACCACCTTTTCGCCGTTACCAAGTACGCTGGTGGTCTTTGCCCCAGTCACAATAGAGACATTGGGCAGGGACTGCAGTTTGTTGACGAGAACCTGATCAGCTTTCAATTGATCGAGGTATTCAAAAAGCACGACTTCTTTGCAGATTCCTGCCAGATCGATGGCAGCTTCAACTCCCGAGTTGCCACCGCCGACGACTGCAACTCGCTTGCCTTTGTAATAGGGGCCATCGCAGTGAGGGCAGAAGGCTACGCCGCGCCCGATATATTCTTTTTCGCCAGGGACTCCCAGTTCTCGCCACTTGGCTCCGGTCGCTACGATCAAAGTATCGCAACTTAGGCTTTCACCGCTATCGAGCTGGATTTTTCGCACTTGCTCACCCTCGATGCTCGATACGCGACGGTGTTCGAGCACATCGACTGGATAGGAGCGCAGATGCTTATCGAAGCTATCGGAAAGCTGTGGTCCTTCGGTATAGACGACTGAGATCAGATTCTCGATGCCCTTGGTCTCCTGCACCTGTCCACCGAGTTTTTCGGCAATCAGGGCGGTCTTTAGACCTTTGCGGACGCTGTAGATCGCAGCGCTGACACCAGCAGGTCCCCCGCCGACGACCACGACATCGTAGTGTCCGAGATCCAGAGCCACGGGTTTCGCTGCATTTTCACTTTGGCCCAACTTCTGCTCGAGCTTAGCTAGCAGCTCGGCTAGGTTAGCTCGACCCGAGGAGATCAGCTCGTCACCGATCATCACGCTCGGTACACCTTGGATGTTGAGCTTTTCCAGTTCTTCGCTCACCAGTCCGCCGTCTACCATCGTATGACGAAGCGAACCGTGGGCAAGTACGATCTGATTGAGTGCCTGCACGACGTCGGGGCAGTTTTCGCAACTCAACGAAATATAGGTACGAATCTCGGTTCCAGCGGGTAGCCGTTTGATCCGCTGCACGAGTCCCGCGTCAGGGAGCTTGCCTTTGCCGGCGGCGTTCAGGATGCCGAGAATGAGTGAGCTGAATTCATGACCACCAGGGATGCCTTGGAAGACTACACCGGTGTCTTTGCCGTCAGAGAGGAGCGAAAAGCGAGGTACGGGGCTTTTTTGCTGGCTTTTGAGTACATTGATATCGGCACTGGTCGCGGCGATATCTTCGAGCATCTGCAAGAGTTCGCCCTGTTTGCTATGCTCGCTGGCATCGAGCTGCAGGTCTATGCGTTTGCCGAGTTGGGCGAAGAGACCTTTGAGTTGTTCTACGATTGATGCATCGAGCATGGCTATCCCCTCTGAGCTGATGAAACGGTCTTAAAACGCAAAAGCAATATCCGGAACGAAGCGGCCCAGAGAGCGAGCTCTGGGCAGAGGACCTACTGTTTAGATCTTACCGACAAGGTTCAGACCAGGAGTGAGAGTGTCATCGCCTGGACGCCACTTAGCTGGGCATACTTCGCCTTTGTGCGTAGCCACAAACTGAGCGGCTTGAATCTTCCGCACCAGCTCTTCGGCATTGCGGCCGATGCCGTTGTCATGGATTTCAGCGACTTTAATCAAGCCTTCTGGATTAACTACGAAAGTTCCACGATAAGCCATACCCTCGTCATCGATGTGAACACCGAAGGCACGGGTCAAGGTACCCGTTGGGTCGGCTAACATGGGGAACTTGATTTTCTTGATCGTCTCCGAGGCGTCGTGCCACGCTTTGTGAACGAAATGATTGTCGGTGCTCACCGAATAAATTTCGACGCCGAGTTTTTGCAAGACGTCGTACTTATCAGCCATGTCGCCGAGTTCGGTAGGGCAGACGAAGGTGAAGTCAGCCGGGTAGAAGAAGAAAACGGACCATTTCCCTTTGAGATCGTCTTGCGTGACTGTCTTGAACTCATCGCGATGATAAGCTTGAACTTTAAAGTCGGGAATTTTTGAGTTGATGATGCTGGCCATGTTTGAACCTTCCAAATATGATGAAGTTTTGCGGGTCTCAGCAGAG
>JBGSTX010000094.1:0-9758 GCA_041736305.1 Oligoflexus sp.
CGCGACTCTTCCCCAGCGCCGCTGACTTTATTCGTCGCTCTTTTCATTCATGTTTTTCGGATGCCGGCCTTCTATATGGTAGCCGGATTCTTTACGGCTCTGCTTCTCAGTCGGCAGACGACGGCGGTCTTCATCAAGAACCGCAGCAAAAGGATTCTCATACCCTTCGTCGTCGCGTGGATCATCCTGTTTCCGATTTTGCGGCATCTCTTTGCCTATGGCCAGACCGGAGTTTGGCGATTTGATCCTTCGATCTACTCCATAGGCTGGAAAACAGATCAGGTCCTTCTGCATCTCTGGTTCCTCTATCTATTGCTGTACATGTACGCCGGCACCCTCGTGTTGCGACCTCTTTTTGCGCGCGTTCCCAGAGTGCAGGCGGCCATACAAAAGCTTTCGAGCCTGGTGCTCCGCAGTCACTGGCGGCTCCTTTTCTTGGCGCTGCCCACGGCAGCTCTGCTCTTCCCGTCTGGCTATCTCGCTACGCCGAAGGCTTTGCAGCCGATTCCATATGTTTTTGCCGCTTATGTGTTCTGCTTTTTTGTTGGCTACCAACTTTATGCGCTTCGCCATGAAATGGGGAATCTCTTCCGTGCCTGGCCCGTTTATGTTTTGCTGGGTCTGGCAGGTTCAGGATTGAATCAGTACGCGGTTCTTCAACTGCGCGGGGGAAATGTTTCCTTCGAGATGGCTTTGCTTTCTTCCTTGGCGGGCGGACTGGCCTGCTGGAGTATGGTCTTCGGATCGGTGGGCTTTTTTCTGCGCTTTTTCTCCAGGGCCTCACGCAAGATGGATTACCTGGTGGATGCCTCCTACTGGGTCTATCTCGTTCACGTACCGATCGTAGCAGGCATCGCCATGTATCTGAATGGAATGGCCATCAACAGCTATGTGAAGTTCGGCCTCGGCATGATCGGGGGAGCTGGCTTATCACTGGCAACTTACGAACTGTTCGCACGCTATAGCTGGATAGGGAATGCCTTGCATGGCCCGCGTCAAAGACCAGCGCGTGTGTCCACAGAGGTCCATCTCGAAGAGCTTGCCGCAAAGTCGCCTTGACGAACCAGCCCCTCATCCTAGGGGGGCTGAAAAGCGGATCACTACTATTGATCTTCAATTCTAAGCTCTTCGAAGCCAAAAGATAGCTGATCCTTTTCTGTATCCACTACCCAGGTAGCTCCGGCCGATCCCCCAGTCTTGATGACTCTATCAGCTAAGATGGGGCCACCAGCGGTGGTATCCACGGAGGTATAGGAGCTATGCTGGGGGTTGAAGACTCCATTGATCAGCGGATAGATGCTTTTTATGCGTAACTTCACGGGTGACTCGATGCGCAGGTCTACGACGCCGACTGCCTTCTTAGCTTCGCTAGAGGTATTGAGATCCCAGACCGTAGCAATGATGAAGGAGTCTGGAACGGGCAAAGGGACCTTGATTTGGCGGTACTGTTTAAGAAACTGGGACCCTTGGAAATCTATTCCCTTCTTCGCCAGCACCATCATGCTGTACTTGATTTCAGGAAATCGGTAGTAAACACCAACGCTCGCAGAAACCCCGGCCGTAAGGGCGAAAGTTGAAGTCGTCCCAGCAAAGTAAGTTCTTAGAATTGGAATCCACGTCCAACCATTGGTCGTACCCGAAAAGAATTCTACAATCGACTCCGGTCCAGCAGTATCTTGTTCTAGGGTTCTAACACCAAGTAGTTTTGGAGTGAAAGCCCGTATCAAGCTTCTCTCTGCATTCAGAGCCTTCACTCTAATCCATAGCTCATAATCTCCGCTTACGCTTGGAATGAAAGTGTGTCTGATGCCTCGTTGTAGGTTGGGGACGAGCGGGAGTGTATCAACTGAGTCGGGAGTACCTCGTACAACTGTCGCATAGGTAGCAAGCTTGCCGTCCGGGTCGTCTTTAGCCGTGACAAAAATGGGATCGATCACTGCTTTTTCCAGAGGCAAGGGAATATAATCTCCCGCCGCATAGTCTATTCTCTCAACAAATTCTGAATTCAGCATGGCGACAGCCTTGGTTTGGACACCAAAGCGGCTCTGCGTGGTGTGGATTCCCGCCTTCTTGATGTTTTCGAGCCAAGTCTCGATGCCACCTTGCACGGCGTCTACGCACTCATTGCGAAGTTCTAGCCAGCAAATCGTCCGACGTACTCCAGCCATAAGGTTTCCCGAGCCAGCGAGGGAGCAGAAATCTTCGGCTGGAGGTTAGAGGACTCCGCTATCTCCCAACATCGGAGATTCTCTTCTTTTTGCTCTTGCCAGATGCCCCTGATATCCATACATTTGTTCGGTTGGAGGGCGTGTTGGCAAGATCTACGACAAAAACCTTTGTATTCGAGACCGAGATTCTTTCATCTCAGGATGACTTTGGCTCGCTTCGGCAGTCCGAAGAGTATGGCCGAAAGATCTATAATGCCGTGCTGGGAAATTTGCTCACGAGTCTATCGCGCATGAAGGCGAGCCTAGCATACAAGGACACAGTTCTTCTGCCCAAATCGGATCCGAAACGGAAGGCGGACTTCGCTCAACTTCGTCTGGATTATCGTATGAGCGAGTTTTCGGCGATTTCCCTGGCTTCCAAACTGAGAAGTGGCAGCGCGGATTTTGATTTTTTTGTCCCATCCAAGGTTGCTCAGCAAATAGGGAAAAGAGCTTTTAGAGCAGTAGAAAGAAAAATGTTTGGCAAAGCCAAACGCTGCCGTTTTAAAAGGAAGGGATCTGATTTTTCGCTAAAGGGCTCGTCGAACAAGGAGAGTCCTCAGATCAAAGTCACGGGTGAGACCGCCCGTCTGATCTTCAGAAAAAAAGAGTATCCACTCAAAATCGACCTGCAGAATCCCTATCACCGCCATGCCCTTGGGCATAGAATTAAAAGCAGCCAGATCTTCAAAAGAAGCATCGCTGGGCGGGAACGCTGGTTTGTTCATATCTGTCTGGAAGGAGAAGCCTACCGTGATACGGAGAAAGAGAGAAGACACAGGGCCCGTCTAGTTTCCCGCTTTGGTGAGGCCTTTCAAGGACAAAGTGTATCGGTTGATTTTGGACCCAAAAGGATTGCCGTATCCAACGAGTTCATCTCCTTCGAGGATTGCATCGTTCCACAAAGCCTCAAAGGATTGATCGGTGAATGCAAAGCCCTGCAACGCAAAATGTCCCGCTCTTTGCGTCTGAATAACCAGGAGGCCTTTAGGGCAGGATCTTTGAGGAAAGGCGTCCGTCTTAATCGAACAAGAAATTACCAAAAGCTCGCCTTGCAGAAAAAAGAACGCGACCGCCGGATGGCATGCCATAGAAAATGCATATTGGGCCATCGTGCCCATGAGATCATACAGCTGGGCCTAGTGGTCAAGCTTGAAAATATCAGTTACAAGGCCCTACAAAAGCGTTACGGGAAATCTGTTGGAGAATCCGCCCCGGCCAGCCTTAAGGCATCACTTTTCCGAACAGCTGAAAAGCTCGGAGGTCGTGGGGAATTGATCAACACATTCCAGACGCGTTTGTCTCAAACCTGTCTTTGTGGAGAAGTGAGGAAGAAAGCCCTGAGTGAACGCACCCATTCGTGCATGTCCTGCGGCCTTGTAATCGGTCGCGACACACTTTCAGCCTTTCTTGGCTGCTTTACACAAAACAGTATTGTGAAAGAAGGCCGCAGGGAAATCATAAAATCCTCGCTAGATCTGGCAGCTGCCAGGTCGGCTGCGATAGGACATCAAACCTTGTCCTTTTCCGGCAGCCCTATAGCGAGAACGTCCTCAGAGAATCTCAAAGGTGAACGCATGAGCGGGAGCCGGGAAGTGACGTCTTCCCTGGAGGGATCGGAAAGAAGACCGAGTAAGCCTCAGCAAGAGCCCTGGAGCCCGCAAGACCAGGGAAGCGCTGAACGCCCGAAGGCCAGGAATCTCCATCCATAGTTTTAGACTTGGATAGAGAGGTTTAACCCAGCGGGTCCCATGACATCGGCCAGCTCGCGTCCCATGTAGGTCTTATCTGGAGTTTTGGCGAAGAGTGCGCATGCTGCGAAGACCCAGAACAGGACGCTGAGAGCTAACGAGTGCATAATGGCTTCCTTCTTCAGGAGACGATAGAAAGACGATCCTGCGTCGTCGCACGTGCGGCCCATATTACCTCGATTATTCAAAGTTAGACCATCATTTTGCCGCGGGTGATCCAGGTCGATTTTGCAGCGCTATTTTAGATGTGCTCCTCCATGTTGGCTCGACTGCCTTGATACCCGCGATCACATATACTAGGCTCGAATATCTGATTCATAATCTCAGCGCCAAGCGAGGCCGCATGTCTCTCACGCCGGAAGATAAGCAGAAAATTAAGACGCTCGTGCAGCAGCATGCAAACCAGCCGCTTTTGGCCATCTACGTTTTCGGCTCGCGGGTGAGCGGCGAGACCCACGCCAGCAGCGATCTCGATGTGGCGCTCCTCGGGTCCGTTCCTCTGCAAGGCGCAGATGCCTTTGAAATCAAAGCGGCCCTGTCTTCTGTTTTCAGATGCGATATCGATCTTGTAGACCTTTTACGCGCTGACTCCGTTAGTAAGGCACAGATCGTCAGCTCGGGAGAAGTGGTCTTTGTGAAAGACCCGCGTGAGCTAGCCTTCTTTGAAACGCGCGTTTTCTCAGAGTATGCGCTCCTCAATGAGGAAAGGGCTGGAATTTTGCAAGATATTTTGCAGCGAGGATCTGTGCATGGTTGATGATGTAGTATTGAACAAGGTAGAAACAATCGAACGCTGCCTTCAGCGGATCCACGAAGAATATCAGGGGCGAACAGAAAACCTGCGCTCGAATCAAACCAAACAAGATTCCATTATTCTCAATCTCGAAAGGGCCTGCCAAGCCGCGATCGATCTTGCTATGCGCCTCGTAAGAATCAAAAAGCTGGGTTTACCGAAAGAGAGTCGCGAAGCCTTCGATTTACTTCTTGCCAAGCAGATGATCGACCCATCACTCTGCAAAAAGATGCAGGGCTTGGTGGGCTTTCGGAATACTGCTATCCACAACTATAAAAAACTTGATCTCGATATCGTCGAAGCTGTCATCCAAAAACATTTAAATGACTTTACGCAGTTCGGAAAGATCGCACTTACTCTCGGAGGGTGATGATAAAAAGGCGAACCTTCGTCGTCGAACTAGCAGCTAATATTACTTGGATTCAAGAGAGACCTAAAGCTAGCAGTCCAAGGACGGCTGGCAGCGTTTGGATGAAGAGAATACTTCGCATAATTGTGAGAGAACCCCAGACGCCAGCAAGTGCAACAGAGATAAGACCATAGTAAGCAAAGGCGCGAGCAATCTCAGGGTTGGGATGAATAAAAACGATAGAAAGGGCAATTACTATAAAACCATTGTAGCAACCCTGATTCGAAACGATGGGTCGCAAGAGTTCGACATGATCTCGAGAAAAGCCAAAGACTTTCCAACCGCGCTTTCGAAATAGAACTGTTTCCAGCAGAAATATGTAAATATGAATAGCGAGGATCAATCCGATCAGGGTCTGCGCGAACAGCGACATAAGAGAGAAACCTCCAAAAGCGTATGAGCCTACCGACTCCCCTAGGCTAACTCACGATAGCTTACAATCGTTAATTACCGTGTCTACTCATACTTTTAATATATTAGTGAGACAGTCTCGAATTGAACAGCCCTACAATCTCATAAGTCAGACCCTTGCCCGTAGTTCCACCACGTTGGGAGCTGAAGTAGATTCGATCCCCCGAGGGACTGATGGCGGGTCCGGTAAGTTCTGAATCATCCTGATTTTCGAGCTTCAGGAGGGGGTAAACTTCGCCGCTAGGGCTAATGACACAAATTTGCATACTGCCACCATCCTCAGCGACAAGAACATGCCCATCACTGCTTACCGTTACATTATCAACGCCACGTAGAATAGGTTTCTGAGAGCTTCGCCCATCATAGATGACTCTGAGCCTGTCCGCTTTAAGATCGTACTGCCAGACGCGGTTATCACCCTTCGTCGTGAACGTTACGATGCGGTCATGGTACCAGATACCTTCGCCCCCATCGAATCTACGAGCACCCCTCACCTGGTAGCGAGTTTCGGTCTGAGCAGATTCGGGAGTTGGATTGCTTAGCGCTTGCCACGTCACGGATCCTTCACTGTTGACGATCGCCACTTGAAGAGTGCCACGGTCAAAGTTCATGCGCCCATTATCAATGGATTCAGGGATAAAACGATAGAGGCAGCCATCAGACGTGTCTTCCGTCAAATATGCATGCATATTGATCGTGTCGATCGCGACGGCTTCGTGTTTGAAATAGCCCAGGCCCGGACGAACTTTGGCATCATTTCCGTAGATATTGCACTCGTAAACACGACCGTAGCTAACTTCCTCGCATGACAACCAAGTATCCCAAGGCGTCGACCCACCAGCGCAGTTGCGGCTGCTGCCGCTCAGGATGCTATAGGCATCGATGATTTCGCCCTTCTTATCGAAGCGCAAGGCTCCGACTCCCCCATTTCCATCCCCTGCTTCTGAATTCGAAACATAAATCCAGCCCCCATCAGGCGTCGCATAGCAGGCACCTCCATCGGGTTCTATGTGCCACAGATAGCTGCTGTTTTTTTCGTTTCCCAATCGAACTGGTGTTCCTGAAGCTGCGACGAGGCGCGAACCAAAACCTTTCGGCAAGCGAATGCCGTTGGCATCGGGAGCTTGTAGAGGGCCAATCTTGCTGAGACTCCGAGAGCAGAGGAAGGGACTGGCTGTCGCCAAGGAACTCAATCCGCCGCCACCAATTCCTAGCAACCCAAGTCCACTAATCGTATCACCGAGTAACTTACGCCGATTCAATACCAGGGTTTTCTGCTCGCGCACAGGAATTCTCCGCTATAAGTCCAAGAATTGAGTCATGGTATAGAAACGTCTTTGAATAACAAAGAAAGGTCTGCAAAGACTCATTGAATTCTTTGGGAATGGTAAGGTCAAGAGATTCCCGCAACTCTGGACTTTTGCACAACTATGCTCGACGTCCTCTCTCATGGCTAGGAGGCCACAGAGCTTAAGAGCCTTAGGGCCTGAATGTCTGATAAGTCACTTTGGATGTTCGTGCATACCGTAAGGAACCTTTCTTGCCGGCTCTCCTACCTCGGACTTGTTTCCCTGAGGCGCTTTTCCTAGACTCCGAGGCGGTCCCGTTTACGCCATGCATCGAGGTACTCTGTGGCAGAGAAAAACGTCGAAAAATTCGATCAAGATTTGACCTTCGTCATGCAAGCGTTCAAGGAGGTTCTCCAAGAGCTCGAACACGAGGACCTGCTCCGTTTTGTTCCCTGGCTAGACGCCAGGCAGGAAGGTTCTCTACCCGCCAGCGGCTCACCCTATCGCCTGGTGCAGATGCTTTCGATCTCCTTCCAGCTGCTCGGCATGATCGAGGAGAACATCAACGTCCAGAATCGTCGCGAGCAGCAGGCGGCGGGAACCTTGGAGACTGAAGCCGGACTTTGGCCCTGGGCTTTTTATGAACTCAAAAAGGCTCAGTTCAGCGAGGCGGAAATTCTTCGCACCCTGCAAAGCCTCCACGTTGAGCCCGTGCTCACGGCCCATCCAACAGAATCCAAGCGGGCGACCGTGCTCAATCATCACCGCGATCTTTATCTCCAACTCGTCAAGCGCGAAAACCAGATGTGGACAGCAGTCGAACGCGGCTGGCTGAAGGACGAGGTGAAAGCCATTTTAGAGCGGCTTTGGCGCACAGGAGAGATTTATCTGCAGCGTCCGGAAGTGCGCCATGAGCTGCGCAACATGATGCACTATCTGCGCAACGTCTTTCCCGAAATTCTTCCTTGGCTTGATCAGCGCTTTGAAACAGCCTGGGAGCAGTCGGGATCCAAGAGCCCGCTCGATTATATGCAGGGGCACTACCCGCGCTTTGACATTGGAACCTGGGTCGGAGGCGATCGAGATGGCCATCCCCTCGTGACCGCCGAGATCACGCAGCGGGCGCTGCAGGATCTGCGTTTGAATGCCCTGATTGTTCTCCGGCATAAGCTGATCGATCTCGCCAAGAAAATCAGTCTCTCCGATGGGATGCAGACGCCACCCACGGTGCTGAGAGAGCGACTGGCCTTTTATGAGCACAACCATCCCGAAGCCTTCGCCGAAGCGCTGCGCATGAATCGCGGAGAATCCTGGCGAGTCTTGACCAATATCATGATAGCCCGCCTGCCGATCCAAGTAGTGCGTGATCATGCCACCCAGCTTGATGATCGTTCCTGGTGCTACGCATCACCTGCGGAAGTGCTCGAGGATTTTGCCGTGCTGCGCCAAGGCCTGGGTGAGATACGTGCCCAGCGTCTCGCTCAAACAGAACTGAAGGCCGCAGTACGGACTCTGCAAACCTTTGGATTCCATTCCGCACGGCTTGATATCAGGCAGAACAGTCGTTTCCATGACGAGGCCATGAGCACTCTCCTCGAAACGGCTGGGATCGAGCAGGGCTCGACCTACACTGGGTGGAGCCACGAAGACAAAAAAGCTTTGATTCACCGTGAGCTCGCGGCGGTTCGCCCTTTTACCTTGCCGCAGCAGCATTTTTCTGGACCCGCTGAAAACGTATTGAGTTCCTACAAAGTGATTCAGGAGTACATCCAAAAATACGGCTTCGCCGGCGTCGGCTCCTTCATCGTAAGCATGACACACACGGCAGAGGATCTTTTCACCGTCTATCTCTTGATGCGAGAATCAGGACTTGCCCAGGTCGAGGGAGCAAAGCTGATCTGCCCGATTCAAGTGGTGCCACTCTTTGAAACCATCGACGATCTCATGGCTAGTCCCCTTATCATGGATGAATTCCTCGCCCATCCGATCACCCGCGCTAGCCTGGAAAAGCAGACTCTTGTGCATGGTTGGTCTAAGCCCCAGCAGCAGGTCATGATTGGCTACAGCGACAGCTGCAAGGATGGGGGCATTCTCGCCAGTCAATGGCATCTTTATCTAGCCCAAAAGGAAATGGCTGCGATCGGCGAACGCTACGGCATCGACATCATCTTTTTTCATGGCCGCGGTGGAACCGTAAGTCGCGGCGCTGGTCCCGTGCATCGCTTCTTGCAGGCCTTGCCGAAGGGTGCGGTAAATGGAACCCTGCGCATGACAGAACAGGGCGAAACCATCGCGCGAAAATATGCGAACCAGGCCACCGCTGTTTATAATATCGAACTTATGCTGGCCAGTCTTACCGCCGAAACGCTGCTGACCCAGAGACGTCCCGATGAGGATCCCTGGTTTATGGACCTCATGCAGGAACTCTCCGGCCGCAGTCGCGAAACCTACCACCGGCTTATTTCGCATCCTGATTTCGTGGCTTTTTTCCGGCAGGTGACACCGATCGACGCTCTCGAGAATTCTCGCATCGGCAGCCGTCCTCCCAAGCGGACCGGCAAGGCCAGTCTCGAGGATCTCCGCGCCATCCCTTGGGTTTTTGCTTGGAATCAGGCGCGCTTCTACCTTCCAAGCTGGTATGGAGTCGGCACAGCGCTCGAAGCCTTGCAGAAGCAAAAGCCGGCAGATTTTCAAAAGCTCAGGTCTTCGCTCCCCGAACTAACGCTCTTGAACTATGTCCTCTACAATGTAGAAACAACGTACGTCGTCGAGCAAACATCCCTAAAAAATTCTTGCAGATTATCCGACTAAGCTTCCATCAACGCATTGGAGGTTTATTATGGATTTGTCTGTACTCAAGAAGAAGCTCAGTGTGTATCGAGACTCTGAAGGTAGCCT
>JBGSTX010000136.1:0-14744 GCA_041736305.1 Oligoflexus sp.
GGTATAGGACTGAATGCGGACAGCGAAGGGGTGGTCCAAATAATGATGGATCCAGCCTCTGAGACCTGGTCGTGGGTAACGTTCAATACAAACCTGAGCCCGTCGGTAGCGGAAGAGAGCGCGCTAGAGAACTTCGCTCGAAACTATATCGAAGCCCATGATGAGCAACTCGGTCTACTGCCGGAAGAGCTACTAACTTTTGATAATTCTTTCTATCAGCCCCTGTCAAATACCCACATGGTGACATTCAATAGGATTTACGAAGGCCGCCCTGTCAAGGGAGCTTTTGTACAGCTCATATTCAATAAGATGCCAGAGGGTGATCTGCGGCTTCGCGAGATCCTCAACAATAGTTACGGTAGGATCGCACTCAGTGGAGATCCTACAGCTCCTAATCCCCAAGTGGCTATCGCTGCAACGGGAATCGAAGGTTTGGAACTGAATTCATCGCGAGACTGGGTAGTGCCGCAGCTCAACGCCTCGGGCACCTATGACTTCCGCTTTGCGACCGAATTTGCCCTGAAGGATCAGGAGTTCGGCGAACTCTTTTATCTGACTCTCGATAATAGCTCGACGGATATTTTAGAAGCTTCCAGCGACCGCAGTTACGCGAAACACGAGCTAGCCGTCAGCGTTTACGAACGAAGCTACGTTTTCAACGACGCTAAGCCCAGGCCTTTTGCCTTTGTCGATGTGCGCGATGCAGCTAACGCCCTCGTCACGACCGACATAAAAGGAACGGTAGAAAGCAACGCTACCACAGCTTCGATTGTCCTGGCTACAGCGACGAGCCACTCAGGAATAGTCGATAGAACTGTTGCCAACACGACGGCTTTCTATAGTTTCCCGGTGACCTTACCGGCTGCAGGCGGCAAGACGACGATTAGTATGACTCAGGCTGATCCCGCGGCCCTCAATGTTTATGTTGCAGTCCATGAAGTTGCCGAATACATCAAGCCATTTCTAACAGGGGTAAACGTACCCCTTTTAACCAATGGAATTCAGGCCAATGTGAATTTGGCCGATCCTCAGAACCTTTTCTGTAATGCCTTCTACGACGGAACTTCGATCAATTTTCTTCGCCAGGGTGGTGGTTGCGCCAATACCGGACTGATCAACGATGTCGTCTATCACGAGTGGGGCCATGCCCTCGACGATGACCTTGGAGTAGTTGTTGCGCCGAGGGGCATCACTGATGGAGCCTTTTCCGAAGGGATTGGCGACATTATCGGAATGCTCCTAACCAACAGCCCAGAAGTAGGACCGGGAATAGCTCTCAACAATGCAAAGTCCGTCGTCCGCAACCTCGTCAATACCAGCAAACACCCTCCGGCTTCTGCGGCAGAGGCCCAGGTTCATGAAGCTGGAAAGATCATCGGCGGCTCGTTCTGGGACTTACGCAAAAATCTTATCGCTCTCCACGGGCAGACCGAGGGCCATCGCAAGGTAAGCGATCTCATGCTCAAGCATCTAACAATGACCGATCGCTATATCGATTCCTATCAGTCAGTGCTGCGGCTCGATGATGACGATCAGAATCCGGCTACGCGATCGCCCAACTACTGCTCCATCAACAAAGCTTTCGCAGCCCATGGCCTGACGGGTGACGTGATCGAAGGTGACTCTTGTATCGACGTTGATCCAGGTATTAAAGTGCGAGTCGATGTCGATCTCGGAGAAGGTAAATTAAGCCTCTTCGCCTCGTCCTATGCAGCTGAATCGCTGATCGCCTGTCCTGGCAAAGTCACTCGTTGCGCAGCGTCAGACCCGGGTGCTGTGAGTTTTCAGAAGGATGGAGCCACCGCCAACAGTCTCAACGGTACGGCTTTGAATAGCAAACTATTCTACCAGGGCATGGGCACACTGCAGACCAAGCCCGGTGCGGATGTCTTCACGTTCTTATCCTTTGATAAAGACGGCAAAACCATCGGCTTTAAAACTCTCCAGTTCAAGTCTCGCAATCAAAATTCAGACCTCTCGCAGTCATTGAGATGAGAATAAGCGGCTATTCCTTGCCGCTTTATTCATCAATATCTAACGCTATTTTTGCGAGGCCTTTCCGCGAGCTAGCGCAGAGAAATTCAGCAAAGGCAAGAATTACCGCCTCTTAGTCAGGTCCCCCTCAAGACTCTCCCCGACCCCTCCGATTAATTACCAAATAGTCATGTTTGACCGAACTTACGGAACTCGGAGTTCCAGAATAGTGACGCCTGTTGCCGATCGAAGGGCAGGCATAGAGATAGGACGCCCTATGCTAAACTCATTCGCCATGAAAAACTTCAATTATCGGCTGCTACGGCCATGGGGAACACTCGCTTTATGGGCTCTAGCCCTAAGCTGCTCGGAGGCCAAGTTTGAGGAAGGTGTCGTGCAGGTCACCACGACCAAACCGCCGCCGGAGGTCAGTATATTACCGGCAGTAGACGCTAAGAGACCTTTGGTGCGACGCAGCGATCAGATCTCGGCAACGTTTCCAGCTTCGCTCGTGAGAAACGAAGCCATTCATTTCGAGCTTGACGCGAAAGAAGTGAGCAGTAGCTTCACCCTAGAAGATATCGTGCGACCGATCGAAGAAAAAAGAACTCAGGCTTCGCGTCGTCTATTCAACGAAAGCTTTCAGCAGGGCCATCCGCCGCTAGCCACTACTGAAAATTTTGATCAGCGAGCGCGAAAGGGTGCTGTTGATATCCTGATTGTCATCGACAATTCGGTGTCGATGACCGAAGAGCAGCAAAATATGAGTACGAAGATGAACGAGCTGCTTGCCTCGCTCACGCAGACCGATTGGCAAATTGGTATCGTTACCACTTCACCTCTCATAGTCGGCAACGAGCCCCAGTGCAGTATGACTCTTGTGAAATCCTCCGACCCTGATCCCACCAAAGCTTTTGCGGACGCTATACTCGCCGGCACCTCAGGGAATCGAACCGAGTACGGAATTCTTCAAGCCGTGGTCGGTCTCAAGTGCAGTTCAGGGCCTTGGCTCAGACCGAATGCTACCCTAGCCGTCCTCATCGTCTCTGACGAAGACAACTGTAGCGATGGCAACGGCTGTGCAGGGCAAGCAGGGGATCAGGAGAGCTACCTCATTGACTACGTTGAGCGAGACCTAGGTCGCGTCGTTGGCAAGAACGCAGGTTTCTACGGTATTTTTTCGCCCCCTGCGCAACCATGCCGAACTTCCGTCAACGCCGGGAACCAGTATCAGCGCCTTGTCGACTATAAGAACAACGGTCTCAGCAATTATGGAAATATTTGTGATAGCAGTTATAAAGCCACTCTCAACCGCATTTCCGATAACATTGCGACTCTTCTGACCGCCGAATTTACTCTGAATGAGAATCCTCTGCCAGGCACGCTCAACCTCATGCTGATCGATAGCTCAGGTCAGGAGCAAGAGGTACCCGCGGGAACTTTCACTGTCAACGGCCGCAGCATACAGTTTTTTAGCGGCTTTGAACCACCCAATGGCGCTCGATTGGAGGCGAGGTATTTGATTGCGGGAACTACCGTCTTTCAAAGCCTCGATCTAGCGCAAAAACCGGCTAGCTCCAGTCTGCAGATCGAAGTTAACGGCAGTCTGCTCGCCGGCGATAGCTATAGCGTGGAGGGACAGCGCCTTACTTTCAAGGAAACGCCTCCGCCGGACTCTCGCTTGAGCATAAGTTATCGGGAAAATGTTCCGCTGCTGGATAGCTTCACCCTTACGCAGCTGCCTAGCGACCATAGTCTTGAGGTAAAACTAGGGGACAAGCTTTTGGCAAGTGGCTACAGCTTCGACCCCAATACAAGGACATTGCACTTCGATACAGCACCCGGCGATGGCGAGGAAGTGGGTTTCACCTACCTCTATCGAGAGGGACCGCAGCTTTCCTACGCTTTGCCTTTGCCTGAGGGAAGTAGCAATTTTCAGCTTTTCGACGGCAGTAAAGCCATAGATTTTACCGAAGAGGACGGCGTTTTCACACTAGCTGAGACAGTCCATGAACCTGGTAAAGTCATTAGACTGCGTTACAACAGTCCTGACTGGAGTCCGCAATTAATTGCTCTGGCACACATACCTCTAGGCGAGTCGCTAAGCGTGGAAAGCGGCGGTGAAGGCTGCGGTCCAAACTTGGGCCTTGGAGTGGAGGGCGAAAATATCGTTCTCCGCTGCGGTGTGTCTACCCGCACCGCGTTGGTTTTGAACTATCAGTATCGATTGCCTCAGCGCGAATTCACTTTAGCGGGCATCGATGATCCTGAAAAGGGCAGCTGGAAGGTCCTTGCGAATGGAAAGCCGATTGAAAAATTCAGCAGAATCGGTTCTCAAGTTAGCCTGACCTATGAACCCGAGGACGAAACCCGTATCACTCTTCAGTATACCTGGCCGCAATAAATCTCACAGGTGCGCGACCTCGGAGATTGCTCCTAGGTCGCTGCCTCACTGCCGCGCCGCGCTTTCCCATTTCCTCACTCACAGGATGAATAAGACTACGGACCTTCCTCAAAGTAGTCTCCTTGCACGCCTAAAACATGGACAAAATGCAGTTTCCTAGGTTACCTTCGCCATGCTTCAGTCTTCAGTGCAAGGGAGTCTTCATGTTCAAAGTCCAGCGTACTGCCGCTCACGGATGTTTAGTAGCTGCGCTTTCCGCAGTTTATCTCAGCTGTTCGGATGCTCCAGATAGCGCGTCTCTTGCCTCTCTTCCCGCCAAACCAGTAGAAGAGTGGCCTTACCTCGCAACCGTACAACTCAGCGGCGATGCACTTTTCGCGAGTCCTAAGCTGAGTTGGAATGCTGGCAAGCCTCTCGTTGCGCCAGCAGAGCTAGCAAACCTGCAAAAAGAGCAGGATGAGTTCCTTGCCAAAGTTCAGTACATATCTCCCGACATTAAGGTCGTCTATCGCTACCGGTTTGTCTTAAACGGAATGACCTTTGCCGTGCCGAAGGCTCTCCGCAACAGTTTCAGGAATCTTGTGGCATCGAGTAGTCTGCAGATGAGCGAGGGTCAGAAGATCAGTCGCCAGCCATATGAAACAGACAAAGAGGCGACGCGTGCCGTCTGGGGCAACATCACCTCGGTTGCCTACATGGGTGTTCTCAAGGCTCAGCAGGAACTGAATATCACTGGTAAGGGAATTCGTGTAGGCGTCGTCGATACCGGAATTGATTATACGCACAAAATGTTCGGCGGTCCGGGTACGGCTGACGCCTATCGCGCTAACGATCCCAAACAGATCGACGCCAGTGATTTTCCGAGCGGTAAAGTGCGCGGCGGCTATGATTTTGTCGGCACTGACTTTGATACCGGGGCCAGTGAAGCTTGGAAGAAGCTTCCCAATCCCGACGCTGATCCCCTCGATGAATCGGGGCATGGCACTCACGTGGCGGGTACCATTGCTGGGTTAGGGGATGGTGAACAGACTTATAGCGGAGTTGCCCCTGACGCTGAGCTCTACGCGCTAAAAGTTTTTGGCAAAACTGGATCCACCAATGATTCGGTCGTGATCGCTGCTCTGGAATATGCGGCTGATCCCGACGGTGACCTCGATCCCAAAGATAGTCTCGACCTCGTCAATCTCTCGCTCGGTGGCGGCTATGGGACTCCCATCAGCCTTTACGATCGTGCGATCGAGAATCTCTCGCGCGGGGGAACCATAGCTATTATCGCGGCTGGTAACTCGGGCGATGTGCCCTATATTGTCGGCTCGCCCTCGACCTCATCGGCCTCTATATCAGTCGCCGCTTCCGTCGATGCTATGGATCAGAACTGGCGTCAGCGAGCTTCTCGCCTCGACTTTCAAGACGGCAGTTCCCAGCTGATTCCTATGCTGGCGGGAACCATAGTGCAAAGTCCCGTCGGATCGATGATCGAGAAAGCCCCGTTCTACGACGTCGGTCTTGCGAACGCTGATTTTAGCGAAGAACAGAAAGCTGGTCTTCAGGGTAAGATCGGACTCGTCACGCGGGGAGAAAACTCTTTCTGTGAAAAGGGCAAGCGTGTTCAGGAAGCCGGCGGCATCGCGATGGTGGTCGTTAACAACACGAAAAATGCACCCGGACTCATGGGCGGTGACTGCTTGTTGACGATACCGGGTCTGCTTGTGAGTCTCGAGGTCGGCGAAAAAATAAAGGCCAATCTCGCGAATACCGGGCTGACCCTAGATCCAGAGCAGTGGATAGAAGACTATGACAAAGTCGATAAGCTCGCAGGCTTTTCATCGCGCGGCCCCCGATCTCTCGACAGTCTCTTCAAACCTGAGATATCCGCTCCCGGTCTCGGCATAGTTTCCGCGGCTATGGGCACTGGTTCTCTCGGAAATCAGCTCGGCGGCACCTCGATGGCAACGCCCCACATCGCGGGACTCGTAGCCTTGCTCAAGCAAGCCTTTCCCGGCATTAATTCGAGCGAAATCAAATCTCGCCTTATGAGCACAGCGGTCACGCTCTTTGAAGATAAGCAGAAAGCCCAGCCTTATCCCCTCAGTCGGCAGGGTGCTGGCCGAGTCGACGCTTATGCGGCCTTGACGGCCGCACTCACCCAGAATCCTCCAGCCCTATCCCTGGGTCAGGTGCAAGTCGATCAGAAAAAAGCGGTTTTATCCCGCGTCCGCCTCACCAATCACAGCGATAAGGAGATGCTGCTCAAGGCTGAAACGCAGCTCGACAGCGAAATCAGTCTGCAGGACCGAGGCAGTTTCCGGCTGGCCCCCGGTGAGGAGAAAGAGGTGAAGCTGCCCTTTGAGTTCAAAGCCGATATCTACAATCAAAAAACTCGCGAACTCGATGGCTTCATTCTATGGAAGGACCTGAATCAAGAGGGCACGCCGATAGTCGGCAAACTCCCCGTTCTAGCCATCCTGAAGCGAGTTGCGCAGGTGAATCTCAGCAGCTTTAAAGTCTATTCCACTTCCGCGGCCGATGCAGACGGCGCCTTGGCGACTCTAAGCTTCAAGAACAGCAGTCAAACGATTGGCACCGTCCTTCCCTTCCTGGCGCTTGGGGAAGACGATAGAAAAACAGGTATCCTCACCGATCCGACCCAGAGTAACAGCTGTGATCTGGAGCGCGTGGGCTATCGCGTACGGCGCGACGAAAAAACCAAGATCGACTATCTCGAGTGGGGCGTGAAACTCTACCAACCCGTCACCAGCTGGAATCTCTGCTCGATCTCTATTCAGATCGATAGGAATCTCAATGGCGTCACTGACGCTTCGATCTTCGATGGCAAGCTAGCTTTCGAAGACGAAGAGCTCCAGGCCGATCTCGGAGCCGACGAATTTGTTGCGAGTAAGCTCAATGTCCTGCCCCAGGCGGAGGGCGAGAAGAAAGATGAGCAAGCCTGGGTTGGGCTGGAGGGATTTAGCGCTTCGACGATCGCCATCATTCGAGCTCCCATCCGCGAACTCAGCCTCAGCAATCAACGGCAGGTGAAGGTAGCTATCGCCACCTATGCACGATCTGGTGGTCTCGATAGCGTCGATACTCTCGAGCGTGCGCAAAGCGAAGACTGGTGGACTTTGTCCCTCTCCGCTTCCGACGTGAGCTGGAGAGATCTGCCTGATCGCATCGAAGTAAGGGGACAAGAGGAGACTGTGCTCGATATCGAAGGTGGCTTTGGCAACGAGGGATTGCTACTCCTTATCCCTCAAAATGCAGCCAGCGAATCGATTAGCAGCCGCGACAAGCAGAGCGTGATAGCTCAAGCTGAGTTCGGATTCTGAGCCAAAAAATCCCGCAGCTCTGCGGGATTTCTTCTCTTCACTTCTAGCTACGTTTGCCCGACGAACCATAGCGAATCTCTCTGACCTGCAGGGCTGAGATTTCTGTGGTCTTGGGATCGCCTGCCAGCTGGATTCTGATCCTTTCATCGGCCCGCATGCGCCTCAGGAAGGGGATTTTGATGAGACCGAGGAAGTACATGCTAAAGACGGCGAAGCAGGGCTGGAGAGGTCCAAATAGCTTCGGGACGAAGAGCCGAACTTTGCTCGCGTGCGAACGGCGTGGGAGACGTGCCCCGTAGCTTGCCTGTATGTCGCCGCGAAGGGTTTTACCACCGTGCAATTCAATTTCATCCCAGGTCGGCAACTCACAGAGCGCACGATCGACGCTGCGGAAATTTGCAAATGCTTTCGAACTCTTCCCTATGCCCAGCAGGCCCGCTTTGGTCGGCAGCAGAAGGTAGTAGGCGTCGGCGATTTCCTCGAGGCGGCAGACTTGGGATTTACTGGCTATTTCTCTGGAAAATACGACGCGAGGATTAGTCTGGACGATGCGCAGGTGAAAGTTTTGCGGCCGGCAAGTGATCCCCTTTTTTTCCAAAAAGATCCGCACCGCTTCAAGTTTTTTCGCCGTGAGAGCGATGGGATCCTCGTGGGACTTCTTTTGCTGCGTGCTGGTGACTTGCAGCCAGCGACCGCTTCCGGCTTCGATCGATAGACTACCGCCGAAGTTTTTCACTTCGAGCACCAAGATTCCATAAGGTGTCGCCAGGAGAAAGTCGATTTCATAGCGACCGTTTCCCTCTGGGCGAGGGACCCTGATATCGTGCCAGATTTGGGTTTTTTTGAGGGGGCCGTTGAGCGTATTGAGGAGATAATCACCAACGATTTCTTCGGCTTTGCGGCCGGCGGCGACGGCTTGATCTTCGCTATGCGGGTGATGGGTATGAGCAGTGAGACGTTCCATTTCAACCTCGGGACTCAGCTTCAGTGGGAATTCGAACCATCCCTTCTCTAGGGATAGGAGCCGATCTTACACCGAAAAGCGGGGCCTCGATGGTAACCAAAATGCGCTGAAATGTCCGGGCGGGAGCCTTTAGGCTAGCTCCCGCCCGTGACGCTATCTATTCGGAATCACCGATCATTTCGTCACATATCTCGTTGACTTCTGGCGCTTTTTCCAATTCCTGCTTCAGGTCCCGGATGATAGATACCGCTTCCTTCTGCGTTATCGCTGCCTTCGCGAGAGCTTCGCAAAGGCGCTGTTCGAGCTTATCAGTGACTTCATAGACACTGCGGTGCTGAGGCCAGAGGTTATCGCGCTTATTACTCCCACCCATGCAGAGGGGAACCATGTGATCGATCTTGAAATCACTCCGGTCTAATTGGCCGACTTGATAATTCAGCTCAGTGTCGTAGGTCTTGATAATGTTGACTTTGGTAGTCTTGGCGACAGCGCGACGGCAGTAGGGGATTTGCTCAGGATAGCGGAGGGAGTCGGGTTCCTGGCAAAGGCTGCCGGGAGTCATGCTGAGGTCAGGGCGGATGGGGTACAAACCGGATCGATCATCAGGAAACGCTAAATTACTCAGCTGGGACTCAGAAGACGTTTCGTCAGCTTGTGGCTGGCCGCAGGCCATACAGGCAAGCAGGGACATCGCTATCCACGGGCGCATCATCAACCTCATAGTTAAGCATTTACGGTGCTTAGTAGAAACGCCGAACCTATTATCGGCATATACGAGCTTCTGTACATTTCGCGAGCAAGTCGTAGCATGAAGATAATTCAAAGTGAAAGACAAAAATATGTGCCTTTACCAAAAGAATTCTACCTTCTAAGCCTTGCCCCTAAAGGTTTTCCTGCCGAACGAACATTTTTGACGCGCCGCCCCACCCTTATGGACACCTCGCTTAGGAGCAGGCACAATGTTAGAAGCTGCCTCAAAAACTAGAATCTTTGATGCTCTCTCCAATAGAAGTCGAACGGAGGAAAAATCCCTCTCGCGAACTTCGGTACTTCAAACGCGTGCACCCATGTTCTATCTCTTGAGTCAGCTTTTCGTTCAGCAGGATTATTAAAGAGGAGTCTCGCCGCAATGTCTGCACAAAAGCGCAAGCTCAGTAATTTTCTTCTGCAGCCTCTGCTGCAAATCCGCCTCGGACTCTATTCCATTATCCTATCGCTTGGCTTTTGTATCGCGATCGTTACAATCTTTTACGTTAATTTATATCGCTTTTACGATCTGGTCCTCGAGCTGACAGATCTGCGCGAAGAAGTCAGCGAAATTTTGCAGGGATATATCGAAGGACTCACCTTCTGGCTCGTTGTTCTCCTCGTCGTCTATTTAATCATCACTGTCGCCGTATCGATCTTTTTCACGCACAAGCTAGTGGGACCGACCTATGCGTTTCGTCGCCACGTACGTGAACTCGGCAAGGGCAACTATAAATCGCGCATCGTCCTCAGAAAGCACGACGCTTTTCAAGAAGTCGCCGATGACCTCAACGAACTGGCCGTGACACTTGAAGCCAATCGTCGACGCGGCTAATTTGCGAGCAGAGAAAAGAGGAGAAATTCGCGCATGAGCTCCGATTGGTTCGAAGCAGCCACCCAAGGGAGCGGCTCGGTAGCGGCCGGATTCGATCGTGTCATCTGCATCGAAGAGAGCAGGCTCCAATTCGTTCGCTGCCTCAAAGCGGCCGTACTGAGCCCGGTACCCCATGCCCCCGATCGCATTGCTCTCTTGGCTCAAGATATTCGAGTTCTCGACCAAACCCTGCAGCTGCGGCTGGGAATTCTCGCCATGGACCGTCCCCAGGCCTGGTTTCGGCACAGTCCTGCGACCGAACGCGGACCCTTTGGAGCTACGGTCTACGAGGAACCTGTATTCGCGCGTTTTGACGAGCAGCGGGCCGTCAGCATCAGGCATTTACTGCCCCAGCTCTGGCGGAGCCGCCAGCTGGCCTGTGAGGGCTACGACCCAGGTCCGTCTCTTTGGGGACGTCTCCTGCAGATCAATAAGAAATATGGGCAGCTGAACCAGCTCCCCCATCCCTTCAGCGACCTCAGTCTTGAAGAACTTCCAGAAGCTCTCCCCGACGATATAGCGAGCCCGACTTTGCTGCAGTATGCGACTCAGCTTAGCCAGCGTATGAAAGCTTGTCAGAAAGACTTAGAGGGCTGCTTTCAAACGCTCTGGTCCCGCTCGGAGTCTTTTCTTTACGCTCTGCATCTCCAGCACCTTTCAGCCAAGGCCCGTCAGCAGCAGGGTCGAAGTGAGGATAAGCGAGATGATACGCGCCAGGGTTGGTGGGATGCGCGACGTCGTTGGTCTGAAAAGGAAAACGACAAGGATAAGTCCGAGGCACCCCCACGCAAACTCAGCCAGGCGCTTGAGGATGCACTCCGTTTCATGAACTTCGGAAGCCTGCCGGATTTCGGTAATTTACGTCAAAGATACCGGGTTATGGCCCATACTCTGCATCCTGACCGGGGTGGCAATGAGGACAAGTTCAAGCTGCTCACGCAGCACTATCAAGAGATCCTCAGCATCCTCCCACGTAGCTGAAGTAAAGTCCTCATTTTTGGCTTAGCTGACCCTCCTTAATACTTGACCAAATCGCTAGAGAAAAACGATATTGTGCTTGCGAGGCCTAGGAGCCTCGTTTATCAGAGCTAAGGTCTTCATCGACCGCTTGATCTAGTCCCAAAGGAGCGCAGATCGTGAAAGAAAGCTTCCCTCTGTTCGAGCACGATCCCGACCTCGTTTATCTCGATAGCGCAGCCACCAGTCAAAAGCCGCGGGTCGTAATCGATCGTCTGGAACGCTACTATAGCCAAGAAAACGCTAACGTCCATCGCGGCGTCTACCAGCTGTCTGAGGAAGCCACGCGCGCTTTCGAAGGCGCTCGCCAGAGTATAGCTAAGCATCTCGGTGCCAGTGCGCGAGAAATTATCTTCACCCGCGGCACGACCGATGCGATCAACCTCGTCGCTAGCTGTGCCGGACAAGTTCAGCTTAAAGCTGGCGATGAAATTCTACTTACTGTCGCCGAACATCATTCCAATATCGTTCCCTGGCAGATCGTTGCCGAACGCTACGGTGCCAAGGTCCGCTATATTCCCCTGAATTCTGATTTTCGTCTGGACCTCGACGCCGCGCGGCGCCTGATCAACGGCAAGACCAAGATAGTAGCGCTGGCTCATATTTCGAATGTGCTGGGCATTATTCATCCAGTGCGCGAGCTGATTAAGATGGCCAAGGAAGTCGGGGCTTGGACTCTCCTCGATGGGGCCCAGGGAGCTGCGCATCTGCCCGTCGACGTATGCGAGCTGGACTGCGATTTCTATGCTCTGAGTGGTCACAAGGCCTATGGACCTACGGGAATCGGTGTGCTTTTCGGTAAGGCCGCGCGATTGAATGCGATGCCCCCCTATCAGGGCGGCGGTGACATGATAGAAACGGTGACCCTGGATGGGTCTACCTGGAATGAGCTGCCCAGCAAGTTCGAAGCTGGGACCCCACATATCGCCGGTGGCATCGGCCTAGGCGCGGCGCTCGACTTTCTGCGCGCACTCGATCTCGATCGCGTGCTTACCCATGATCGCGAGCTGGGACAGTATCTTTACGATGCGTTCAGCGATTTTCAAGATGTGCAGACCTTCGTAAAACCGGGGCCCGATTGGATAGGCATCCTCACCTTCGCTCACCGCAGTATCCACCCTCACGATCTAGCAGCTGTTTGTGATGGAGAAAAAGTCTGTATCAGAGCCGGTCATCATTGTGCGCAGCCGCTGATGAAAGTACTGGGAGTATCGGCCACGGCACGTGTGTCACCAGCCCTTTACAATAGTAAGGAAGATATTGACCGCTTTCTCGGTGCGCTTCGCAAAGCTGAACGACTTTTCGCCTGAGAGGGTGCCGGGAATGAATGCAGCCAACTCTGAGTGGAAAGAGACGATACTCGATCATTATAAGAATCCACGCGCCTACGGTGAACCAGCTGTGGTTTACGCTGAGGCTGAGGAGCATAATCGCACCTGCGGCGACCACGTTAAGATTTTCCTCGGGCCGGGTACCTCACCGCCTCGTTTCAGCCTGAGTTTTACGGGAGCCGGCTGTTCGCTCTGCATCGCCAGCGCTTCCCTTATGTGCGGTCTCATGCAGAATGTTTTGCTGCATGAAGCTGAGACAGAATATGCTAAATTTAACTTAGTTTGGGCCAATGGGACCCAGCCTGGAGACTCAACTAGCTGGGAGGTCGTAGCAGGCCTGCGCCAGTATCCGGTGCGGTCGCGCTGCGTTAAACTACCCTGGCAAGCGCTCGAGAAAATCATGCGCACTTGGCCTCCTGCAACAAGTGAAGGGGAACTCACGCAGCATGTCACAGACGATGTTTAAGAGTCCGTTGGGTCAGCCTCGCTTTTTGCCAGTCCTTCGTCTTCATTGTCCCTACTGCTGTGAGGAGAGCCTGCGTGCGGCCTCCTCGTGGTTTGAATTCAAAGAGGTTTGTCCTCGCTGCCACTATAAAATCGAGCGTGAGAATGGTTATTTTACAGGGGCATCCTGGATGATTAACTTTCCAGTCACCGCTAGTTTGGCATTTTTGCTGGTTATCTGGCTTTATCAGGCGGGTGGATGGGGATCGATGAGCATCGCGGGGATTGCGGCTTTCTTTACCTTTGCCTTTGGGCTTTGGTTCTTTCCTTTTAGCCAAAGCCTTTGGCTTTATATTGAGCACCGACTGCGACCTTTGGAAGCCGAGGACTTTGTTACTTAGCTCAAAGCCCTCGACTCCACATTCTGAGTTCAAAAGATATTGACCTGATGGCCTGTACTCCCTTCCGCTGCAGCTCCCGCAGTAGAGGTAGGGGCGCTAACTGGTCTCTCGTCGACGTCGAGACCTAACGCCTCCTTGAGAACGTCGGCAACATTGTAGGCGAAGACAAATTCGAGCTCACGACGAACCTCTTCAGGCACTTCCTGAATATCTTTCCTATTGCGCTCGGAGAGAAGTATCCTGGTGATCCCGGCTCTGTGGGCCGCAAGTACTTTCTCCTTCACACCACCGACTGCCGTCACTGCGCCGCGTAGAGTAATTTCCCCTGTCATCGCCAGATTCGGGCTCACAGAGCGTTGGGCATAGAGTGAAGCCAGAGCGGTGAGCATCGTTACACCCGCCGATGGACCATCCTTGGGTATCGCCCCTGCTGGGACGTGGACGTGTACATCGGTCTTCTCGTAGTCGAGTCGCGTGCGCAGCGAGGAGAGCAGAGAACGCACATGGGTCAGAGCGATCTGCACCGACTCTTTCATCACATCACCCATCTGCCCCGTCAGCGTAAGCTGGCCCTTACCTGGCATCGATTTGGCTTCGATGAAGAGAATTTCACCACCCATAGGGGTCCAAGCCAGACCAGTGACAACTCCCGGCGGCATATGAGTCTGAGCTAGTTCCATCGTGTAGGGCTCGGTGCCTAGTAGCCGCTCGAGATCGCTCGTCTTCAGATGCAGCTGGTTCTCCGACTGCAGAATGTCTTCGGTAGATCCGCGAATCAGTGCTGCGAGTCGGCGCTTCAGATCCCTTACCCCTGCTTCACGCGTATAGTGAGTGATCACATGCAAGAGCGCATCTTCTGCGAGAAGGAGCTGCGAGGCTTTGACGCCGTGCTGCTCCATAGCTTCGGGCCAGAGATGCTGCTTGGCAATGTGCAGCTTCTCAGCTGTGGTATAGCCCGAAAGATTGATGATCTCCATGCGATCGCGGAGCGGGCCAGGTATCGTTTCGAGACTGTTGGCCGTAGCGATGAACATGACCTGCGAAAGGTCGTAGGGTACCTCAAGGTAATGATCGCGGAAGCTCGTGTTCTGCTCGGGATCGAGAACCTCGAGGAGAGCAGCTGCGGGATCGCCAGTTATACCGTTCGAAAGCTTATCGATTTCATCGAGAAGGAAAACCGGGTTGTTGCTGCCACAGGTCTTCAATGCCTGGAGAATACGACCCGGACGAGAGCCGATGTAGGTGCGCCGGTGGCCGCG
>JBGSTX010000151.1:0-5054 GCA_041736305.1 Oligoflexus sp.
ATTACGCCTATTTACGATTTTTGATACGATGGCTTCTTTGAATTCTTTGGAATAGGTCGACCGTTTTCCCACTTGTCTGTTCTTGCTCGCCCGCTTTAAGTTAAATCTGAGTTAAGCGACAGGTACCGTGAAACAGGGGGGCAGACTCTTAAGCAGGGCTTGGTCCTGGCTAGCCGCCTTCAGCGAGGCTAGCTGCTCAGGAGTGGCCGTTCCATTGAGCGCTGCATCCTGGTTGGTAAAGAAGTCTTGGATACTCTTATTATAGAGATTACTATACTTGAGGTCGATGATTTCGCCGCTGCTTTCGATGAAATTCCAGCCGTAGACATCATCGACGAAACCGTTGCGATCGTTGTCAATACGATCAAAGCTTGAATCTTTTGGATTGTTCCACATGTTGTCAGTGAGCTTTTCATGGCGGTAATCGACACCACTGTCGACGATAGCGATTACGGAAGCTTGGGCAGCACCTGATAGAAGTCCATAGGCTAGCAAAGTGCCTGAAGTCAGCAGTCGACGCATAAGATTCTCCAAGAGTTGCAATGAAAAACGATAAGTTGATTGGAAACTAGACAATCCACGGAATGAAAGCAAGTAGCAGAATTTACTCACGCTGCTTTGTAGAGACAGCCTTTACTAAGTGGACAAAGGCCGTATGAGTAGATTATCCTTTTAGAAAATTTAATCTTACAACTTGGAAGTACGATGCTCTATGCGGCGCTAAAAAATGGCCAATTTCGTGCGGCCTTTGCTTGCAGTGGCCTCCTCATTCTCAGCCTTCTCGCCAGCTGCAGGACGATGAGAAATCAAGAAGCGGCTACCTTAGAACAAACCCAGGTCAGCGGCTACGCGACTAATTTCACAGATCTCGGTAAGCCCTACGGTGGCTGCGGTGTTCCCCAAGAACGGCTTGAGAGCCCGAACTTTGTCGCCCTGAACGTGCAACACACGCCGAACGACTACAAATCGCATCTGGCCAGACCTATCGAAGATTCCTCGAAGATCGGTGAGTGGGATAACGGTCGCAACTGCGGGCGCTGGATACGCGTTTCACTCGCGCAGCACTGTCGTGGTGGTAGCAACAGTGGGGTTCCTGGCACCGATTACTGTGCCGGTGGCAAGATGCAAGATGATGAATCCACGGGCGCAACCCTCGACTTTATCGTCGCCGATAGCTGCCAAGATGGCAATCGCTGGTGCCGCGACGATCGCTATCACGTCGACCTAGCGACTGGGTCTTTGCCTCAGTTTCAAAAAGATGGCCGTCGTATTTCTACCATTACGGCGGAAAGCTGGACCAACCCCACAGTCACGTGGAAATACATCGATGCCCCCAATTATAAGGGTGATATAAAAATTGGCTTTGTGAAAAATGCTGAACTCTTCTGGCCCGCGATCATGATTACCCACCTACCGCGCGGCATTCATGGGGTTGAATTCAGTGCTGGTTCGACTTGGAAAGCAGCCAGACCCAACGGTGACAACGGTCAGGTGTTCGTGCTTGAAGGCGCAAAAGCTCCCTTTCGCATCCGGATACGGGACGCCTCCGATGAGCTTCTGGCTGGCGGGCGCATTTATGAGTTCGGCTTCCCTTGCAAAGGCCCTTGTCCGGATCCTTATAACCCTGTGACTTACAAGACGACCGACGGTAGTGGTCAAATCGATGACCCGACGGAGCAGAAAACTCCGCCCAAGGTCGACGATGATAAAAGCCCCGATAAGAACGATTCGGATGAGGCAGCAAACGATAAAGTCTCTCCACCCATTGCTGGAGGCAGCGGAGCGCTCAAAGCCTCGCTCAGCACCCGGAGTAGCTGGGCCACCGGTATTTGCGTCGATATCAAAGTGACCAATACCGGGAGCTCCACGGTCAATGGCTGGGGTGTTACCGTCGATACTAACGGTGGGAGTATCAGCCAGGTTTGGAATGGCTCTCAGAGCAAAAGTGCTAACAATTTTAGAATCGAAGCCGGCCAGTGGTCAAAGCAGCTGGCGCCCCAGGCGAGCACGGACAACGTGGGGTTTTGTATCGAGGGAAGCAATCAGCTACCCCAGCTTGTCTCGGTCGGCTCTGAGTAAAGACTCGACACTTTGCCATGGATGTCGCCGCTTTGGACAGGTCGGACCCGGCTTTTGTTTGCCAAGTCTCAGCTATCTTTCCTAGATCTAGCGACTAGTACTTGGCATGAAAAGTGTAGTTTGCTATGCATAGAGCGGACAGTCGGGGGGGAGTCGTTCCAATGAGGGAATGGGCCAAAATATTAATGGGATGCTTGCGTTTCACTTTGGGCCTATGGCTCATATTGAACATCAGTATTGCTACCATTCCCCGCTGCGAGCAGGTTCTCGATTTCCTTCGGCACGCTAGTCCCCTGGCTGAGGTCTATCACAAGCACTGCGATAAAAGCCCGACTGACACCAGCGGACCACAGCTGAGCACCGATACTCTCTGCAAATGCTCCATGGTTCAATTTCTAGCTTTTCAAATGCCCAACATCCGCACGCGACCTCTGATTACCCAGCGCGCGCAGGTGCTTCATCTCATCGAATTTTCTTACGATCTCCACGCTCAGGATTTCGCCTCCAGTCCCTTGATTCCACCGCCTCGAAACGTCTAAGCGATCAGCTGAATTTTTCTCGAAAAAATTTACGAATTGGCAGTCGCTGAGAGACTTCGTACCTCTCTATTGTTAGCGCTGCTATCGCTACACATTTGGAGTCCATTATATGAAATCACAATTTTTTATCGCTCTTAGTTTCACATCGTTTCTCGGCCTTTCTATCCTTGGTGCCTGCGATGCGAATGACAATGAAAGCAAGGCTGAAGAGCCTCAGGAAATAGTTGCAGCTGCTGTCGACCAAGCGTCCGTTGACCAGCGGAAAACCGGACACGAGATAGGCGATGAGGGCCATGCCCCGCTAGGTTCGGTCCTGTCTCCGAACGGGGTTTTTCTGGCTAATGTGAGCTGGTCGGCAAATCTCGTCGCCGGATCCCTCGAAAATCAAGCCACTGTTAAGTTCTTTGAGCCGCATCTGCACAAGGCGCCAGCGATTTTGAAGAGCTTCAAGCTCTTTATGCCCGCCATGGGCCACGGTTCGATCAAGACTGATCAAATGGTATTCACTCAGGATCCGGCTGATCCTTCCACTTGGACCGTGAGTAAGATCTATTTCTCCATGCCTGGTGGCAGCGGCGAATGGGTGGTCGATATCGAAGCGGAACTCGCGGGTAAGACCGATAAAGTAAGGATCAGCATCCCGGCAGAGGTTAAGGAATAATGCGCAGATTCCTACTTTTGCATCTGCTTCTGCTTCTGCTCTTGCCTGGGCTGCTGCTTCGCAGTCCTGAGGCTCAGGCTTGTTCTTCCTGCGGGAGTGGTGGAGCTGACCCCGTGGTTCTCAATCCGAGCGAGTCACAGAAGTTCTATCTCGGACTGAGCCATCAGTGGGGCTTTCGCGAAGTCGATGCGAAAGGTGAGGAGCGGCGCAGCTATGGACCGAAGAGCAAAGATCTCGTCGAGCTGGCTTTTGCCCAGCGGCTGAGTCCTGCCCTTTTTGGCAGTCTGGTTATTGATTATGCGCGCAACGAGCGCGATGGTCAGACGGCGAGCGGCTGGGGCGATTGCAGCGCCAACCTTCGCTACACCATCCTGCAGCCGAGCATGCTCGATCCCCTACTGCCGCAGATTCAGCTGCTGCTGAATCATCGACTGGCGATAGGTCGCTCCATTTTTGATGCGAAAAAAGAGCACTATCTCGACGTATTTGGAGCAGGTTACGCGGAGACAGCACCGGGCATTGATGTCTGGTGGGGCATGCTGCCTCTGGTAGGCGGAGCGAGCTTTATCTACGGAATACCGAGTGCGAAAGAGATCGATTCGGGAAGTCTGAAGATGGGTCACGTGCAGAAAGGAATCGTAACGGTAGGCTATATGCCAAACCCAAGCTTCAAAGTACTCACAGGCGTCGTCAGCGAACGGCGTCAGGGAACCGAACTGGACGGGCAACTGCAGCCCGATTCAGATCGACGCTCGAACGATGTTTTTTTAACTGTCGAAACTCTGCGGGTAGAGCAGGACAACCTTCGTTTCATCCTGAGCCGCAAAGCGGCTTGGGGTGAGGTAAAAAACACCACTCGGGGCTGGAGTACAACTCTGGCTTGGATGAGGGCCTTATGAATAAATTTTTAGCTCTTTGGGCATTACTTTCCGGTCTATCAGCTGCCAAGGCCGCAGAAACTTGTCCGCCAGCAAAGATCGCCGATCTACAGAAGCTCCTCCAAGAAAAACCAGCGAGCGAACTCATCTTCTTCGCATCCTGGTGCATCAGCTGCAAAGAGCATCTGCAGCATCCTCCTCCTGGCAGCTTCTTCATCGCTAGCTTCGACGAGCGCGCTGCCGCCAACAAAGTGATCGATCACTTTCGCGGCGCTAACGAAGCCCCTCGCTGCGTCTGGGATGAAGACGGCTCCATCACAGAACATTATCAGGTCAAAGGGCTACCCGCCACCCGCTCCCCTGGACCGCCTAAGAGATAGAGCAAGTCCTCGCGCGTCAAGCTGGGGAGAGCCTGCCCCTCCCCAAGGGCGGCTGCCGCTAGCGCTCGTTTTCGCTGCTGAAGTTCCATAATCTTTTCTTCTATCGTGCCGAGCGCAACCAGAGAATGAATCATCACCGGTCGATCCTGTCCGATGCGATGGGCTCGGTCTGCCGCTTGATCAGCAGCAGCCGGATTCCACCAAGGATCGAGAATAAAAACGTGATCGGCTCGGGTGAGGTTCAAGCCCACCCCTCCCGCCTTAAGAGACATGATGAGAAGAGGTGGACCATTCTCTTGCTGAAAGCTGTCGACGACGGCTTGGCGATCACTTGTACTGCCGTCGAGTCGAAGAAAGGGAATTTTAGCTTCCGCCAATTCCGGCTCGATGAGATCGAGTAGCGAGGTCCACTGGGAGAAGACCAGGGCTTTATGCCCTTCAGCCAAGGCCACGCCTAAAGTCTCAATCAGGAGATTGATTTTTGAAGAGTGCCGATGCAAGTCCTTCTGCGAAGGGA